>JBDIAM010000230.1:0-5830 GCA_039812445.1 Piscicoccus intestinalis
CGCGACGGCCGGAACCGTACATTTCCGCAATCGAGCCCGATCGGGCGGACCCAAAGGAGTGTCATGGCCCACCTCTCCGACGCGACGTCGCGCCCGGACCACAGCGCGACGCCGGACCTCGAGCGGCGCACCATGCGCAAGGTGACGTGGCGGCTCATGCCGTTTCTCATCGCGCTCTACTTCGTCAACTACCTCGACCGCACGAACATCGGCTTCGCCGGGCCCAACGGCCTCAACGACGAACTCGGCCTGACGGCAACGATGTTCGGGCTCGCCTCCGGCGTCTTCTTCATCGGCTACCTGCTGCTGGAGGTGCCGAGCAACCTCGCGCTGCACAAGTTCGGCGGCCGCCGCTGGCTGGCCCGGATCATCTTCTCGTGGGGCATCGTCGCCTCACTCATGGCGTTCGTGCCCAATGCCACCTGGCTCTACATCGCCCGGTTCTTCCTCGGCGTCGCGGAGGCAGGTTTCTTTCCCGGCATCATCCTGTACCTGACCTACTGGTTCCCCAAGCGGGAGCGTGCCAAGGCCACCGCGCTGTTCCTGCTGGCCATCCCCCTGTCGACCGTCATCGGCGCCCCGTTCTCGGCCTGGCTCATCGGCATCGGAGACGGTCACATCGGCGCGATGTCCGGCTGGCGGTTCATGTTCCTGGCCCAGGGTCTGCCGGCGATCGCGCTCGGCGTCATCTGCTGGTTCTACCTCACCGACCGCCCGCAGCAGGCGTCGTGGCTCAGCGACGAGGAACGCGCCTGGCTCGTCGACGAAATGGATCACGAGCACGGACAGACCGCCCAGCGCTACCACTACCCGCTCAAGCGCGCGCTGACCAACCCCCGCGTGCTCGCCCTGTCGTTCGTCTACTTCGGCACCGTCTACGGCCTGTACGCGCTGAGCTTCTTCCTGCCGACGATCATCCGCGGCTTCGCGACGACCTTCGAGACCACCTACTCCGTCATGCAGGTCGGGCTCATTACCGCGATCCCGTTCGCGTTCGGTGCCGCCGCGATGGTGCTGTGGTCGCGGCACAGCGACCGCACTCGCGAGCGGGTCTGGCACGTGGCGCTGCCGCTGTTCGTCGGCGGAGTGACCATCCCGATCGCCCTGTATCTCGGCTCGCCGTTCCTGACGATGGCCGCGGTCACGGTGTGCTGCATGTGCATCTGCTCGACGTTGCCGACCTTCTGGCCGCTGCCGACGATGTTCCTCTCCGGCGCCGCGGCGGCCGGCGGGATCGCGCTCGTCAACACGATCGGCAACTCCGCGGGCTTCGCCGCGCCGTACATCACCGGCTGGCTCAAGGACCTCACCGGCAGCCAGAACGCCGGCATGTGGGTGATCGGCGTGATCATGGTGCTCGCCGGGTTCACGGTGCTCGCGCTCAAGGCGGCGCCGGTGCCGGACGACGCCGAGGCCGTCGAGACCGACCACGTGCGCCGATGACCCACGACCCCGCCTTCGACGCCGCTGACGAGTCGCGGCCGCTCGATCACGCGCCGCCGGAGCTCGCGCAGGTGCCCGTCGATCTGGACCGGCTCCGCCACCTCGTGGAGACCGACCTGGCCCCGACCCTCACCGCCGGTGCAGTGACGCTGGACCCCGACATCGTGGCGACGTACTCCAGTGACGAGGCCCTCTTCTGCCCGGCCGCGGGTGCGGTCGCGCTCGTGCGGGCCACGTGCGTCGAGGACGTGCAGGCCACGATGCGGTTCGCCACCACCCACCGCGTGCCGGTCGTCCCGCAGGGCGCCCGGTCGGGAATCTCGGGTGGCGCCAACGCGATTCCCGGCTGTCTCCTGCTGTCGGTGGAGCGGATGGCGCGAATCCTGTCGATCGATCCGGGGGAGCGGACCGTCACCGTCGAGCCCGGCATCCTCAACCAGGACCTCAAGGACGCCCTGCGTGAGCACGGCTTGGCGTACCCACCCGACCCGGGTTCGGTGGCGATCTCCTCGATCGGCGGCAACGTCGCGACCAACGCCGGGGGGCTGTGCTGCGTCAAGTACGGCGTGACCAAGGACTACGTGCGGCGCCTCGAAGTCGTCCTCGCCGACGGCACCCGCGCCACGCTGGGCACGGGCACCGCCAAGGGTGTGGCCGGGCTCGACCTGCGGGGCCTGTTCGTCGGTTCCGAGGGAACCCTGGGCGTCATCGTCGAGGTGACGTTGCGGCTCGTGCCGGCGCTCCCGCCTCCGCTGACGGCCGTGGCGACCTTTCCGGACGAGCGAGCGGCGGCCGCGACCGTCTCCGACTTCATGGCCGCAGGGGCGCAGCCCTCGATGCTTGAGTCACTCGACGCGGTGTCGCTGCGGCTGCTCAACGAGTTCGGCGACTTCGGCCTCGACGACGCCGCCGGGGCGATGCTGCTCGTGCAGTCCGACGGCTCTGGCAACGCCGACGCGGCTCTCGCCGAGGTGGAGGCGTTCACGGCGTGCGCGCAGACGAACGGGGCTCTCGACGTGGGTCTGAGCGACGACGCCGCCGACAGCGAGGCCCTGGTCGCGACCCGGCGCATGGCCCAGCCCGCCTACGAGCGCTACGCCCAACGGCACGGAGGCGGTCAGCTGCTCGACGACATCTGCCTGCCCCGCACGCGGATGGCCGAGTTCTACGAGCGGCTCGCGCAGGTGCGCGCGACCTCGGGGCTGACCATCGCCGTGGTGGCGCACGCGGGAGACGGGAACATCCACCCCTCGGTGTTCTTCGACGCCGGCGACCCTGCGGACGTGGCCCGGGCGGAGCGGGCGTTCGAGGAGATCATGCAGCTCGGCCTGGAACTCGGCGGCACCATCACCGGCGAGCACGGCGTCGGGTTTCTCAAGCGCGCCTGGCTCGCGCGGGAACTCGACGAAGGGAGCAAGCACATTCACCGCGTCGTCAAACACGCCCTTGATCCGCTGGGCATCCTCAACCCCGGGAAGATGTTCGCCGAGTTGTGAGGGGGCGGGGTGCCACGCCCGTCCCGCCGCCCGATCGGGGTTCGTTGCGACCTGGGCGCGGCAGGTCGGCCAAGCGAGCGTCGATGGCGGCGACCTCCGCGGGCGTCAGGGGCTCTCGAACGACAGCCCTTCACCTCGTGGAGCCACGGAGTGGGGAGTGACCCTAATCGGCTTGGGTTTCTTCCTCCTGTTCTTCGATGCAGGCGAAGACGTGGTCCGTCAGGTGGAAGTCGTGGAAGCGCGCGAACATGCCGCTGCCCTTGCGCATGAGGCCCATCGCGAAGCGGCGAGCGGCCGCGAGCACGGCGGGCTCTGCGAGGAGGTCGGGCACCACGTGTGGGTCGTCGAAGTAGAGGCGACGCACGGGGCCGGTGGCTTTGTAACCGCGTTCGATCTCCACATCGACTCCGAAATCCTCCGGCACATCGACATCGCCAGTCGTCGCGAGATTGAGAAAGCCGCCAGAGTGGCGTTGGCCATCGTTGGTCTCGTCGTCGAAGAAGACCAAGACCTCCACGTTGTTGATGCTGATGGCTGCGAGCCGCTGATGCTGCTTCGACCTATTCGTGGACGGCATGCTCGTCATCGACCAGTAGATCTGCTCGGTCTCGTGAGCGGCGGGGATGACGAAGTAGACGTAGTGCGCCAGCGCCTCGCGGATGTCCTCGTAGGCGGGATGGGCGGCCAGCTTCTCGAAGCGGGGGCGCGTGCGAACGCGTTGGCGGGCCAGGGTGCCGCGTGCGCCGATGCCGAGTTCGGGTTCTCCGTCGAGCCAGGCCTTCTGCTCCGCGGGACTGATGATGACGTCGAGTTTGCTGTCGCCCTGCGGCAGCCCGACGAGGTCGATGTTGCGCAATCGGTGACCAGCTTCCTCGTAGGACCGGACGGTGCGTCGCTCGATGTCGTTCAGCGCCTGCTTGGGCACCGGCCCGTAGCTGATGCCGACGATCGGCCGGGGTTGGTGCCGCCGGTGCCAGGTGAAGCGGCGGACGACATCCGTGGCCTGGCCGACGTAGTAGAGGCCGTCGTCGAAGTGCAGGACGTACACGCCGCAGCGGTCCAACGTCGGAGGCAGGTATGCGGCCAGTGACAGCCCGGGCTGCACCGGGTAGTGCGTCAAGCGAAGAGCGTTGGCCACGAAGCGAATTTACTCGCGAGCGGGTGGTCCGGCATGTTGTCGACGAGACCTGAGCTGGCTGGCGCTGCTACCCGGGCTGGCGTATGAGCAGCCCGAGGGTCCCCGAGGTCACCGCGGCCGGTCGGTCTCGGCTCGGAGCCAGTTGCGCAGCCAGGGGTAGGGATCAACGAGTGGTTGCCGCCCAGACCGCACCTGTGCAGACACCTCTGCCAGCACCGGCCCGGTGAGGTAGTGCCGGGCGCGGGTCTTGCCCACGGCCGTCAGCAGGCCGAGTTCGGTGAGGCGGACGAGGTCTCGCGTGCCGGTCCGGTCCTCGATCTCGGCCCGCCGGACGTAGGACGGGCGCTGTACCCGGCCTCCCTGGAGTGCGTCGAACAGGGCGTCCCCGACGCGCTCCGGCAGGCGGTGCTCGGCGATGAGATCGTCGATACGTCGCCACAGCACGTCGGCCTCGGCGAACCGACGCCGCAGCGTCTGGGCCTGCATGTGGTGTGCCCGCAGCGCGAACTTCACCCACGGATGCGCGTCGTTCTGCGGGTTCCACGATCCCTGTCCCGTCGCGGCGAGCACACGGTAGTAGTCCGTCGTGTTGTGCCCCAGCCACTCCTCGATGCTGGAGAACGTCGGCTCGAGCACGGTGTCTTGCGCCAGCGCTGCCGTCTGCAGCACACGCGCCATGCGGCCGTTCCCATCGCGGAACGGGTGGATCATGACGAGATTCAGGTGAGCCATGGCGCCACGGATCATGGGCTCGACGTCTCGCTCCGCCTCGAGCCGCCCCGCCATCGTCTCCAGCAACCCCGAGACCGCATCGGCGTCCGGCCCCTCGTAGACCTGGGAGCCGTCGCTATCGTCGGTCACGTAGATGCTTCCCGGCCGGTAGCGGCCCGGCCCCTTGGCCAGGTCGTGTTCGAGGAGCATGAAGTGCAGCGACCGCACCAGCTGGGTGTCGATGCGGAAGTGCGGGTCCGGGGCCGCGGTGAGCACATACGTCAGGGCACGCCGGTAGCCGGTGATCTCCGCCCAGGTTCGTTCGTCGGCACCCAGCGGCTCTTCGTTGTCTACGGCCGCGATGGCGTCCTGCTCCGAGACCTCGTATCCCTCGATGCTGTTGGAGCCGCGGATGGCGCGGGCCTGCGTCGTCCGCCGCAGTGCTCCCGTCCAGCGTCGGGGCACGCGAAGGTGCGACGAGAGCTCCTCGCGCAACGCGTGGATCTCGTCGAGGGTGCGGCGGTCCTCGAGGTCAGGCTCCGGGGTGTCGTAGATCGTCATGAGTCGGGGGTCTGGCGTGGCTCAATGTCTCTTACCAAGTGACAGAGTGACAGGGAGTTGTCCTTATGTCACTTACTAAGAGACATGGACGCAGCCTGTGGAGCGAATCTGGCCCCCGACGTCGGACGACTGGATCGCCGCGGATCCCGGTGTCAACGCGCCGACAACGCGAAGGTCGGTAAGCGCGACGCCGGCGGACATGGGCTGGTGATATAGCAGTTGCTATATTGAATGGTATGGAGCTAGATCTGGCGGAGATCGCGGCGCAGAGCGACCGAGACGTGCGCGCTGCGCGTGCCCGCCTGATCGCGGCTGTCCGACAGGCGTCGGCCGGCGGCATGACTCAACAGCAGATCGCGGCGCAGATCGGCCGGAGCCAACCCGAGGTGTCGCGCCTGCTGCGCTTCCACGCCGCGACTCTGCTGGGGCGGCGCCTGCGCGCGGCGCGGACACCGGTGTTGCGCGCCATCGCCGACGCGGG
>JBDIAM010000231.1:0-5798 GCA_039812445.1 Piscicoccus intestinalis
GAAGGTGATGCCGCGCCGTGGCCGGAGCCGAGGGGGCGCCCCGGGGGGCGTCGATTTCGCATCCATGCGCACGCGTGACCGTTCCAGACGATGCCCCGTGTGGCGCCCGGGACGGCTCCGACCGGGTCGCGACACCGGCTCCTTCGACACCGGGCGGGCCGCGCTGAGCGATCTTGACGCGATCCTTACCGATCCTGGACGGACGGTTGGTCCGCTCGATCACCGCCCGCCACCACCCGCGAGCACGCGACCGCGACGGCCCGCGGGCGCGGTAGCCTCGTGCGGCCGGCGCCCCGGTCCGCGGTCGCCGTTCAGCGCGGCGGCGCGGCTGCCGATGGGAACCGTGCGGACGATCGACAACGGCCGCGACGACGGGGGTGGGAGTGTTCGTCTTCGGGGTCCGCATCGACGCCCAGGAGGTCTTCGACCGGCACTGCCTGCCCGCGATCTCCGCCTACGGCGGCTCCGACGCCACGCTGCTGACCTCCCACGACACCCCGATCGCCGCGACCTACAACGCGATGCTCGACTCCTGCGTCGGCCTGCCCGACGTGGAGGCGGTGGTGCTGCTGCGCGAGAACGTCGAGATCACCGACCCCGACTTCGTGGCCAAGGTGCGGGCGGCGTTCGCCGCGGACCCCCGTCTCGCGGTGCTCGGCCCGGCCGACCCCGGCGGCGCGCCCCCACGCTGGTGGCAGGCGCCGCGGCGCGCCGCGGCGCTCGGCGGCCACGAGGACGATGCGAACCCCGGGCACACGGTCGGACGCGATGTCGACTCCGTCGACGGGGCCTGCATGATCCTGCGACCGGAGCCGGCCGCGCGGCTGCGGTTCGACGACGCGACCTTCACCGGACCCAGCGGTTACGACGTTGATTTCTGCTTCCGGATGCGCGGACTGGGGCACCGGGTGGCGGTGGCGCCGATCGCCGTCGTGCAGCACGCGGTCGGCGCGCCGGCGGACGGCGACGACGCGTTCCGCAATGCGGCGGCGGCCTGGCAGGGCCGCCGGGCCGCACACCTGCACGCCAGTCTCGTCGAGGCGTTGGCGCACCAGGACGAGGCGGTGCAGGAGCCGCGCACGGCGCTGGGAAGCGCCCCGGAACCGGCTCCGGAACCGGCTCCGGAGGCCGACCTCGACGTGGCCGACCTGCTCGATCACCTGCCGCCACGGATCGAGCGGGTGCTCGACGTCGGGTGCGGCACCGGTCGCCGGGGGCTGGCGATCAAGCGGTCCAGCGGGGCGCACGTCACCGGCATCGCACACTCGGAGCAGGCCGCGCACGTGGCGCGCACCCGGCTCGACGAGGTGCACACCCTCGACCTGACGACCGCTCGCGAGCTGCCCTGGCGACCGGCTCCGTACGACCTCGTCGTGCTCGCCGACACCCTCGCACGCACCGTCGACCCGGAGGCGGTGCTGCGGCTGCTCGTGCCGCACCTGTCGCCCGAGGGTCGGGTGCTGCTCACCGTGCCGAACGTCAAGCACTGGTCGGTGCTGCTCCCGCTGCTGCTCGAGGACCGCTGGGAGTACCAGGAATCCGGCGCGCTGCAGGAGGCCAACCTCCGCTTCTTCACGATGGTCGAGATCGCGACGCTGCTGCGCGAGGTGGGCCTGGGCGTCCTGGAGACCTGCGCGGCCCAGCAGTTGCCGCTGGCGGACGAGTCGCGACTCGAGCCGCTGCTGGCCGCGATCGAGCAGTACGGCGCCGACCCGGTCGAGGCGGGCACGCTGCTGAACTCCTACCAGTACGTCATCGTCGCCCGGCGCGGCTGACCGGCGAACCGCGCCGACCGACCGCCCTCGGAACGGGCAAGAGCCCCCAGTGGCGCGTTGGGGGGCGCGCCGCCAGGGGCTCTTGCAGGTGCCGGCAGGGGGAGCCGGCGTGCGACACCCAGGTTGGGGGGCCCGGGGCGCACCGCTGTTGAGCTGTCGGCGTGCGTCTATCCGGCGCACGTCAAGCTCCTGATCGGCACGGCCGCGCGGATCCTTAGTGAAATCCGCACGCGCGTCCGCGCGCGGCCGTCAGACCGCCTCGAACTGCGATCCCTCTTCGGTGGCCGTCGGCATCGTGAGCCGGTCGCGGTAGCTCGAGCGCGCGGCGATGGAGGCGTAGTACGAGGCCTTGCGGCGGGCGACCGCCCCCGCGGCGTTGGCCGGCACCGTCACGAGCTCGGGCGCCAGCTGGGAGTTCATGCCGTCGCGCAGCAGCTTGAGCGCCTCGGCGCGCATCTGCGAGATCCGCGACTCGGTGACGCCGAGCTCCTCGGCGAGCTCGCGCATCGGACGGTCCTCGAAGAAGCATCCGCGCACGACGACCTGCAGCCGCTCGGGCAGGGCGTCGATGGCGTCGCGCAGGTAGGCCTGTCGCTCGCGGGCCACGAGCGTCGCCTCGGGCGTGGCCGAGGTGCTCGGCAGCACGGCGTCCGCCCCCACGGAGTCGGTGATGACGTCGAGCCGCAGCACGACCGAGCTGTGCAGGTCGGCGTCGAGACGCTCGAGTTCGGCGACGCTCACGCCCATCTCGGCGGCGACCTCCGGGTCGGTCGGGCGCCTGCCGAGACTGGCCGCGAGCGCGTCGTGCACGGCGTCGCGCCGGCGCACCTTGCTGCGCAGCGAGCGCGTCGCCCAGTCGGCGCTGCGCAGTTCGTCGAGCAGGGCGCCCCGGATGCGGCGCACCGCGTAGCGCCCGAACGGCACTCCCAGGCTCGCATCGAAACTGCGAGCGGCCATGGCCAGAGCGGCCATTCCGGCGCTCACCAGATCATCGGTGTAGACGTGACCGGGCAGCCGTGATGAGATCGCGCGCACCTCAAAATTCACGAGAGGAAGATGCACCCGGCACAACTCATCCACATCCACGTCGGATGGCGAGGAAGGAACGATTTCTGAAGCGGTCACGAATCCCAAGTTATGAAGCACCTGAGCATTCCCCAATGAAGGACCGTATCGTGAGACTGTGCAGGTCAGAGCCCTGTTTAGGCCCAATTTTGAGGCCATGTTGGATACAACCTGAATGGTTTTCGCCGCTGCCTGATAACCAATTGGACGAGCGACCCGATTGCCTCCTGCCAGAAATTTGAACAACCGTCCAGAATTTCTGCCGCATTTTCTGGACAATCGTCCTGCAGTGCCGCTTCGTACGTATTCGACCGACCGGCAATCAAATTCGCGCGCGCCGCGGATAAGCCCGGCGCGGCGCCGGTCGCCGGCGCGGGCCGAGAACCGCTCAACTGGCCGCGGAGCACGACGATGAGCACCGCGTGAACGAAGCGAGGCCCGCGTGACCGGCCCGGTGTCCGAGGAGACCGTGGCCGCGCTGTCGAATCTGTCGACCGCGCTGTGGCGCCTGCAGGAGCTGTTGGAGTCCCTGACGTACGCGCTGGAGGTCCAGCAGCTGATCCTGCAGACCGGTCGCGCTCGCTGGCTGGGTCGCAGCACGCGGGGAATCGAGGCGCTCCTGGGGCAGATGCGGGAGGCCGAACTCATGCGGGCTCTCGACGCCGGGCCCGCCTGCGAGGCGCTCGGCCTGCCCGCCGGCACCTCGCTGTCCCGGCTCGCGCAGGCCGCACCGACTCCGTGGAACGACCTGCTCGCCGAGCACCGGCGGGCCCTGACGCAGCTCACCGGGGAGTTGTCGGCGGTGAGCCGGTCGAACAGCCGGTTGCTCGCCGACGCGTACGAGGCCGTGCAGGAGACCCTCGACCAGTTCGATGCCGCCGGGGGCGTGGGCGCCCCGCTGCCGGAGCGCCCGCGACCGGGCGACGCGGGGTCGTGAGCGAGGCCGACGGCCTGCCCGAGGTCGTGCGCCTGCCGCTGGGCCTCGTCGGGCTCCCGACGGCCCGGCGGTTTCGGGTGCGTCGCACCGAACCGGACGTCTACGACCTGGAGAGCCTCGACGAGCCGGGGCTGGGGTTCGTCGCCGTCACGCCGACGCCCTACTTTCCCGCGTACTCCCCGATCATCGATCCGGAGACCGCGGATCACCTACGCGTACGGTCTCCCGAGGAGCTGCTCGTTCTGCTCCTGGTCAACCTCGGCAGCGATCGCGAGCCGCCCGGGGCGAACCTGCTCGCGCCACTGCTCGTCAACCGACGCACCGGCGAGGGCATGCAGGTCGTTCTCATCGACCAGGAGCTGCCGCTGCGGGCGACCTTCCCCGCCCGGTGACCCGCGCGGTCGCCGCGGCGGGCACACGCCGCACGCCGTTCGTGCCGCCGCCGGCGCGGTCTCGCCCGGGGCGGCCCGGGACGCCGTGAGCGACCGAAAGCCGTTGCCGCGCTAACCTGTCGAGCAACGCAGAGGTCCGACTCCCGCGCCCCGAAAGGACCGATCGTGCTCGTTCTCAGCCGTCGCCCCCAGCAGAGCCTGCTCATCGGCCACGACGTGGTCGTCACGGTGCTCGAGGTCAACGGCGATACGGTCCGGCTCGGCATCAAGGCGCCGAGCGACGTCGACATCCACCGCGAGGAGATCTACCGCGAACTGCAGCGGACCAACCGAGAGTCCTCGACGACACCGGGCTCGGCCGCCGAACTCGCGCGTCGCATCCACGCCGCCACCCAGAACGGTCAGAAACCGTCTGCCGCGGCGGAGTAGGTCGCCGTCCCGCACGCCGGCGCGGCGTTTAGCGCGCCGTTCCCGCGACGCGGTGCGGTCACCGGCTCCAGTCGAACGCGAGTCGACGCGGGTCGACGGGCACGCGTCGGGGCAGGGTGGGGGCACGGCGACGGCGACGCGCACGAGGACGGAGGCGGCCCGAACGACCGCCTCGCACCGATCAGGTGGTGGCGTCTCCGCGAACGACGGAATCCGTCGCGACCGCCTCGCCCTGCGCGTCGGCCAGGAGCGCGTGCACCTCGGCCGACCGGTAGCGGCGATGACCGCCGAGGGTGCGCAGCGAGGTCAGTTTGCCCGCCACCGCCCACCGCGTCACAGTCTTGGGGTCGACTCGAAAGAGTGCGGCGACCTCGGCGGGCGTCAACAGCGCATCCGCGGGGTGGCCGTTCTCCGACGAGGGGGTCGTGGTCTCGCGATTCATACAGCGGGCCTCTCACGCATGTGTTTTCAGCGTCGGCTGGGAGTTCGACCCGCAGGGCCGCGGAGACGAACACCCAAAGAATACTCCGGGAACGTCACCGGTCCGTCACCCTCTCTTCGCGTCTCCTCAGGAATCGGGCACAACCGACGAGTTACCGCGATCCGCGCATTTTCCATCCATCGACGGGGGGGCGGTCAAGTCGGCTGTCAAGGGGGCGCGAACGCCACGACCGGCACGCCTCGGTGCCGCTTCCGGGTATTCGTCAGACTCCTGTACCGTAGTCCCCACGAACATACGAAATTCCCGGAGCTGCTCCGTCTGGGCTGGACGAACCGCGTGGTCGTCGGGCCTGTGATGATGCCGCCCGGCAGATGCGTGAGGGGGTCGACGCCATGGGGCGCGGCCGAGCAAAGGCCAAGCAGACGAAGGTGGCCCGGGAGTTGAAGTATTTCAGCCCGGACACCGACTTGCGCGCGCTTGAGCGTGAGCTACACGGATCCAGGGAGAATGCTCCCAAGGACGTCGAACACGACAGCGGCGAGTACGACGAGTACGACGACTACGACCGGTGGGCCGCCGGAGGCCGGTAACGGTCGCCATCCGGTGGCAGCCCTCCTGCACCCCCTCCCGGGCTGACCGATCGACGACCTCACCGCCGTCTGGCGTGAGTGTCGCCTGTGGTCTGTGACGTCGCGGCCGTGAGCCGCCCGTCTCCGCTCCAGGGTGCTCGGAGTTCGTGACGACGTACCGATGCCGAT
>JBDIAM010000232.1:0-5786 GCA_039812445.1 Piscicoccus intestinalis
GCACTGATTCGGCGCTGGTGCCGGTGCCGCGAGCTGCGGGATTCGCCGAAGCGGATCGAGCACGAAACGGAGTGACGATGACGGACCTTGCCGGAGCAGCCATCTTCGAGAACATGCGCGAGTACATCGACAAACTGCGCTCCGAGGGCTACACGGTCAACCACGACGACCACGGATCCGACCCCGACCTCATCGACCCGGGCGGCGCGGCCGTCGACACGTGGCGGGAGAGCTACCCCTACGAAGACCGCATGAGCCGCGAGGAGTACGAGGTCGAGAAGTACAAGCTCCAGGTCGAACTGCTGAAATTCCAGTACTGGAGCCAGGACACCGGCGCCAAGCACCTGCTGTTGTTCGAGGGCCGCGACGCCGCCGGCAAGGGCGGCACGATCAAGCGGTTCACCGAGCACCTGAACCCGCGTGCTGCGCGCGTCGTGGCGCTGACCAAGCCCACCGAGAAGGAGCTCGGCCAGTGGTACTTCCAGCGCTACATCGAGCACCTGCCGACCGCCGGTGAGATGGTGATGTTCGACCGCTCCTGGTACAACCGGGCCGGCGTCGAGCGCGTCATGGGCTTCTGCACCCCGGAGCAGTACAGCCAGTTCATGCACCAGGCTCCCCTCATCGAGAACGCGCTCATCGACGCGGGGATCTCGCTGACGAAGCTGTGGTTCTCGGTGACCCGCCACGAGCAGCGCACCCGGTTCGCGATCCGCCAGCTCGACCCGGTGCGGCAGTGGAAGCTCTCCCCGATGGACCTCGAATCCCTTGACCGCTGGGAGGATTACACGGCGGCCAAGGAAGAGATGTTCCGGCGCACCGACACCGACATCGCGCCGTGGACCACGATCAAGAGCAACGACAAGAAGCGCGCCCGCGTCAACGCCATGCGCTTCTTCCTCAACCAGTTCGACTACGACGGTAAGGATCCCGAGGTCGTCTACCCCGCCGACCCGGCCATCGTGCGGCGCGGCCTGACCGCCGTCGACGACTGACCATCGCGGCGCCGAGATCGCCGGAGACCGACGGAGTCCGACTGGGACCGCCCGGGGCGTTTCCCGGGCGGTCTCGCGTGACTGAAACACTGGGATTCGTGACGACTCGACCCACGCTGATCGCCGTCGACATCGACGGGACGCTGCTCTCCTCCGCGGGAACCGTGCTCCCGGGCACGCGCGCCGAGTTCGCCCGGGCCCGGCAGGCGGGGGCGACGATCGCGCTGGCCTCGGGGCGGCCCGTCTCCGGGCTGCGGCGGTTGGTGGACCGGGTGGCGCTGGACTCGCGCGGCATGGCGTTCGTCGGGGTCAACGGCGCGATGATCGTCGACGCCGACACCGGGCAGACGATGGCCGAACACCACCTCGACCCGCAGCTCGTGCGGCGCATCGCGGAACTCGGCGCCGAGCATGGCGTGGTGCTCATGCTGTGCGCGGGCGACGACCTCATCGTCGACGAGCCGCAGAGTCAGCAGGTGCAGTTCGAGGCGGAAGGAAACGCCGCACGGTTGTATGCGGTCCCCTCGCTGCGGGACCTGCCCGACTCCGACCTCGTCGTCAACAAGGTACTGATGACCGCCGACCCCGCTGTGCTGCGGCCGTTCGGCGAGCGGTTCGCGGCGGAGTTCCACGGGCAGGTCGAGCATTCGTTCTCGGCGCAGTTCTACTTCGAGGCCACCCCGGCGGGCGTCGACAAGGGCTCGGCGCTCACGGAGATCGCCCGGTCGCGCGGGCTGTCCCTGGGCGACAGCGTCGCCTTCGGCGACAACTACAACGACCTGCCGATGGTGCGCGCCGCCGGCCTGGGGGTGGCCATGGGCAACGCCACCGCCGGGGTGCGCGCAGCCGCCGACCGCGTCACCGCGACCAACGACGACGAGGGCATCGCCGCCGTGCTCGCCGACCTCTTCGGAGACGGTGAGCCGGCTCCCCCCGTGCCGGAGCCCGAGCAGCAGCACATGTACCCCGTCGACCTGCGCACCCTCGGCGGCCTCTCCCACCCCGACGACCTCTGAGACGCCCCCACTCCTCCCCTCCCACCCCGGCCGCTGGCCCCGGTTCGTGCAACTGGTGCGCCTGGACACGACGGGATTCGTGTTCGTCGGCAGCAACGGCTCGCGGTCGGCGGACGCGGCGACCGGTGAGATTCTGACGTCGCACCTGCTGCCGCCGGCGATCGTGCACCGCATCGTCGGGTTGTGCGCGCAGCGCGGCGCCATCCCGATGCTGTGTGACGGCGACGACCTCGTCGTGGACCGCCCCGACAGCTCGCAGGTGCGCTTCGAGACAGGCGGCAACGCCCTGCGGCTGCGCGCCGTGTTAGGTAACGACAAATCGACCACTGCTGGACAGTTGCCGCAAGAACCTCAGACATGGCTGCGCTGGGTCGACCGGCATGCAGCCCATGGGCTGATAACAGGCGCCGTCAGACGGCGATGAAGTAGAAGCTCATATGCAGCACCAGAAGCAGGTGCAGGGTGCCCGTGCGCTGGCGGATCCAGGCGAACAGCAGGCCCATCGCGAGGATGGCGACGCCGGCCAGCAGACCGCTGGGGCTGGTGGGCGCGAACGCGGTCAGGTACACCGCGTGGCCCAGCCAGAACATCGCCGCGGTCAGGGCGATGCTCCCCCTGGCCGGCAGGCGCTCGCCGAGCCGGCTCTGCAGCAGGCCGAACGTGAGGGTGTTCTGCCACACGACGGACGCGGTCATCCACACCGCGTACACCGCGACGGGCAACGGCATCCCGTAGTGCAGCGGCATCACGGCTGCCAACGCGACCGGCAGAGCGTACAGCCGGACCAGGCGGGAGCGGGCGAAAACCCGGCGGATGATGTGCCGATGCAGCGCGGCGAGCGCGGCCAGGACGAGTAGGGCCAGCGCGCTCTCCAGCAGCACCTGCGTCGACGGGTCATCGCTGACGAAGCTTCCGACCCCGTTGCGCAGCAGTCCAGGAGTGAGCCCCCACAACCCCAGCCACACGAGGCAGCTCAGCGATACGTCCGACAATCGCCGTCCGGCGGAGTGCTTTTCCTCCATGCGGGAGGAGCCTATGAGGATCCTTCGTCGCCACCGGCGACAGGGCGCTTCGTTCGAGGGCACCTGGTGCGCGCCGTCCCATTGTCTACAATTCGTCCACAATCACCGCATGGGCTCCGACGACACCACCACCGTGCGAGTCCGCCGCCCGGACTCCGAACGGCTGAAGACTCTGGCCAAGGCCCGCCAGAGCGCGGTGATCGACGTGGTCCATGACGCCATCGACGCGCTCGAGCGACAGGAATTCCTGCGCGGGCTCAACGACGACTACCAGCGCCTGCGCAACGACCCCGAGCTGTGGAACGAGTACATGGCGGAGCGCCGAGAGTGGGATTCCCTGGCGTGATCTGGCGGGGCGAGGTCTACTACGTCGACCTGGGGCAGCCGGTCGGACACGAAGCAGCCTTCCGGCGGCCGGCCGTCGTGGTGTCCGTCGACATCCTCAACAACGGGCCGGGGCGGCTCGTCGTGGTGGTTCCGGTCACCTCGGCCTCCTACGGCCTGCGCAGCCACGTCGAACTCGCCCCGGGCAGCAGCGGATTGGGGCACGTGTCGTTCGCCCGCTGCGATCAGTTGCGCGTCATCTCGACCGAGCGGCTGTCGTCTCGCATCGGCCTGGTCGATCCCGACGACCTAGCGGCCATCGACCAGGCGCTGCGCTTCGTCCTCGACCCGTAGGACCGAACCCCACCTGGCAGAGAGTGGGTCAGACCTCTTGGCGGGCTTGGGTGCGGGCGCGGGCGGCGGTGCGGGCGCGGGCGACCTGGTCGAGTTCGACCTTGCGGATGCGCACGGCCTCCGGGGTGACCTCGACGCACTCGTCCTCGCGGCAGAACTCCAGCGACTGCTCCAGGCTCAGCCGCTTCGGCGGGATGAGCCGCTCGAGCACGTCGGCCGTGGAGGAGCGCACGTTGGTGAGCTTCTTCTCCTTGGTGATGTTGACGTCCATGTCGTCGGCGCGGGAGTTCTCGCCGACGATCATGCCCTCGTACACCTCGGTCGTCGGCTCGACGAACAGCGTGCCGCGCTCCTGCAGGTTGAACATCGCGTACGTCGTCGCCGCCCCCGAGCGGTCGGCCACCAGGGAGCCGGTCACGCGCGTGGTGATCGTGCCGAACCACGGCTCGTACCCGTCGAAAACGTGGTGCGCGATGCCGGTTCCCCTTGTCTCGGTGAGGAACTCGGTGCGAAAACCGATGAGCCCGCGGGACGGCACGACGAACTCCATGCGCACCCAGCCGGTGCCGTGGTTCGTCATCTGCTCCATGCGGCCCTTGCGCGCCGCGAGCAGCTGCGTGATCGACCCGAGGAACTCCTCGGGGGTGTCGATGGTGAGCCGCTCCACCGGCTCGTGCACCTTGCCGTCGACCTCGCGGGTGACGACCTGCGGCTTGCCGACCGTGAGTTCGTAGCCCTCCCGGCGCATCTGCTCGACGAGGATCGCCAGAGCGAGCTCGCCGCGGCCCTGCACCTCCCAGGAGTCGGGCCGGTCGGTGGGCAGCACCCGCAGCGAGACGTTTCCGACGAGCTCGCGGTCGAGGCGGTCCTTGACGAGCCGGGCCGTCACCTTCGCGCCGCGCACCCGCCCCGCCATCGGGGAGGTGTTCGTGCCGATCGTCATCGAGATCGCCGGCTCGTCGACCCGGATCCGCGGCAGCGGGCGCACGTCGTCGGGGTCGGCGAGCGTGTCGCCGATCATGATGTCGGGGATGCCCGCGATCGCGATGATGTCGCCCGGCGCCGCGTGCGAATCCGCGTCCAGCGGCTGGCGTTCCAGGCCGAACGTCATGAGCAGCTCGGTGATCTTCACCTTCTGCACCGAGCCGTCGGCGCGGCACCACGCCACCTGCTGCCCCTTGCGGATCGTGCCGTTGAACACGCGCAGCAGCGCGAGCCGCCCGAGGAAGTTGCTGGAGTCGAGGTTCGTCACGTGCGCCTGCAGCGGCGCGTCCGCGTCGTACCGCGGCGCCGGCACCGTCTCCATGATCGTCTTGAACAGCGGCTCGAGGTCGGGGCTGTCGGGCAGGCCCCCGTCGGCCGGCGCCTCCAGCGACGCCACGCCCGCCTTCGCGCTGGCGTACACGATCGGGAACTCCAGCTGGTCCTGGTTCTGGTCGACGTCCTCCAGCAGGTCCATGAACAGCTCGTAGACCTCGTCGACCACCTCCGCGATCCGGGAGTCGGGCCGGTCGACCTTGTTGATGCACAGCACCACCGGCAGCCGGGCGGCCAGCGCCTTGCGCAGCACGAAACGCGTCTGAGGCAGGGGCCCTTCGGAGGCGTCGACGAGCAGCACGACGCCGTCGACCATGCTCAGGCCGCGCTCGACCTCGCCGCCGAAGTCGGCGTGACCGGGGGTGTCGATGATGTTGATCGTCACCGAATCCAGACCCGTGGCCTTGGCCGACGGCCCGTTGTAGTGGATCGCGGTGTTCTTCGCGAGGATCGTGATGCCCTTCTCGCGCTCCAGGTCACCGGAGTCCATCGCCCGTTCGGCGACGTGGTCGTGTTCGCCGAAGGCGCCGCCCTGCCACAGCATCTTGTCGACGAGAGTGGTCTTGCCGTGGTCGACGTGGGCGACGATCGCGACGTTGCGCACGTCGTCGCGGGTGGCGAGGGCGGCGCGGGACGAGGTCTGCTCGGGCATGATGACGATCTTCTCACCCTCGGGTGACTGCTTCGTCACCTCACCAGTCCGCGACGATGGCGCCGACGATCACCCGGTCGGCCGGGAGCCACGGCACGTCGTCGAG
>JBDIAM010000233.1:0-5774 GCA_039812445.1 Piscicoccus intestinalis
GAGTCCGACGAGGAGTCCGACGACGAGTCCGACGACGAGCTGCGGGACTTCGACGAACTGGGCCTCGACGACGCCGACGACTTCGACGACGGCGAGGACGTCGACGAGCCGCTGGACGACACGCCGACCCGCGGGGCGGTCGGCGAGGAGCCGCCGACCCGCATCGGTCCGGCCGGCGGCAGCAGGCTGGGGTCGACCTTCTCGGTGTCGGCGGTGGGCTTGTCGCCGACCTGCAGCGGGAACGGGGTGCGCTGCACACCGGTCGGCGGGATGCCGTACTTCTGCAGCGCATACGACATGACCTGCTGGAAGACCGGTCCGGCGGTGGCACCGCCGTAGTAGCCGCCCTTCTTCGGGTTCTGCAGGATCACGGCGACGACGAGCTCCGGCTTGTCCGCCGGGGCGAACCCGACGAACGAGGCGGTGTAGCCCTTGTACCCGCCGACCTCCGAGTCGTAGCGCTGCGCGGTTCCCGTCTTGCCGGCCACCGGCACCCCGGCGATCGCGGCCTGCTGGGCGGTGCCGCTCGCGCCGACGACCGACTCCAGCATCACCGACAGGTCGGTGGCGGTCTGCTCCTTGAGCACCCGCGAGCCCTGCGGCAGCGGCTGCGGGGTGACGGTGCCGTCGGCCGACGTGATGCTGTCGACGATCGAGGGCGGCACCCGCACCCCGCCGTTGGCGATGGTCTGGAACACCCCGGCGTCCTGGATCGCGGTCATCGACAGGCCCTGACCGAACATCACCGTGTAGCGCTGCGAGGGGTCCCACTCGTTCGAGGGCTTCATGAGGCCGGCGGACTCGCCGGGAAAACCGACTCCGGAGCGCTCGCCGAGACCGAACGCCCGGAAGTAGTGCTCGAGCGTCGCGGGATCGACGCGCTCCCCGGCGAGCAGCGTGCCGATGTTGCTCGACTGGGCGAGGATGCCGGCGGTCGTCAGGTACAGCGTCTTGTGGTCGTGGGAGTCCTTGAACGTGCGGTCGACGCGCTTGAGACGGTTGGGCACCGTGAACGCGGTCGTCGGGTTGACCGCCCCGGTGTCGAGGGCCGCGCCGAGCGACATCACCTTCGCGGTGGAGCCGGGCTCGAAGACCTGCTGGAACGGCAGCGCCGAGAACTCACTGTTCTTCGCGCTGCGGGTGACGGGGTCGAACCCGGGGTACTGGGTGACGGCGCGCAGCCGCCCCTTGACGTCCATGACGACGACGGTGCCGGAGTCGGCGTCCGCCTCCTTCACCCGCTCCGCGATCGCGTTGTAGGCGTACCAGGACAGGTCGTTGTCGAGGGTGAGCTTGAGATCGGAGCCGGGCACGGCCGGGGTGATCTCGCTGAAGCCCATCGGGATGACGCGGCTGTCGGCGGAGTACTCGCGCAGCGCCCGGCCGGGGGTGCCCTTGAGTTGCTCGTTGTGCAGCAGTTCCAGGCCCGCGCCGCTGCCGTTGACGGCCTGGCCGTCGGCGCCGACCCAGCCGAGCACGGGAGCGACCGGCGCGCCGCCGGGGTAGGTGCGCACCTCGGACAGCTCGCTGGAGATACCCGGAACGCGCAGCGCCTCGATCTTGCGCCACGTGGCGGGCTCGAGGCGGGTGGCCAGCTGCACCCAGCGGGCGTCGCCGGTGAGCTTCTTCTGCAGCGCGTCTGGGTCCATGTCGAGCAGCGGCGCGAGGGCCTTGGCGGCGCCGGCCGCCCCGACCGTCTGGTAGTCACCGTTGGCGTCGCGGACCTCGTACTCGGCGACGTTGACCTGGTCGGCGACGACGTCGCGGCGCTCCACGCTGCCGGCGAGCGTCACGCCGTTGCTGTCGACGATGCGGCCGCGTTCGGCGGGCAGCGTCGACGGCTGCCCGGTGCGCAGGTCGCGGGCCTGCTCGGCGACCTCGGCCGCGTCGATGCCCTGCAGCCGCACGAGCTGGGCGGCGAACAGCGTGAAGACGAACAGCACCGCGAGGAACATCGCCCGCACCCGGTGCCGCGGGTTGGCCAGCGGCGCGCCGCCCGCGAGCGTGTCGCCCCACCCGCCGGACCCGCCCGAGCCCCCGGAACCGCCGGACCCACCGGATCCGCCCGAGCCACCGGGCCCGCCCGGGCCTTGCGGTCCGCTCGGGCGGCTCGACGCCGCGGTGGTCGCGCCGCGGGACCGGCCGGGCCGACCGTCCCGCGTCGAGGTGTCGAAGGCTCGGCTCGCTGCCGAGCGGCCGGAGGCCGAGGTGGCGCGCGCGCCCGGACGCGCCGGTCCGCGCCGCTCACGGGCCTCGGTCGAGCCGGTGGAGCCCGTGGAGCCGGTCGAACCGGGGCGGCCGGAGCGCTCGCCGCGCCGGCCGGCCGCGGGGCCGGTGGAGCCCGAAGCGCCCGCCGGGCGCGACGGCCGCCGCTCCCGTGGCGGGCGAGTCTCTCGGGCCTCGCGCGCCTCCCGCGACGATCCGGTGGACTGCGCGCGGCTCATCGCGTGGTGGCCTCACCGCTCGACGCCGAGTCCGCGGACCGGCGCGACGACGCGGACTCCGAGGTGTCGGACGACGAAGACGACGAACGCGCCGAGTCGGAGGAGCGGCCGGAGTCGGAGGAGCGTCCGGAGTCGGAGGACGACTCCGAGGAGCGCGACGACTCCGAGGAGGCGGACCGGCCCGACTCCGACGACTTCGACTCCGAGGAGCGCGACGACTCCGAGGACCGCGCCGACTCCGAGGACTTCGACGACCCGGCCCTCGCCGACGAACCCGAGTCCGACCTCGAGTTCGAGGAGTTCGAGGAATTCGAGGACGAGTCCTCGGGGGCCTGCGCGGGAGCCTGCGGCACGCCGAGCACCTGGCCGTCGGGCAGCCGCAGGAACGCCGGCGACGAGCCGGGCACCATGCCGAGCTCGGTGGCGGCCTGGGCCAGGGCGGCCGGGGCCTGCCGCGTGGCGATCTGCTCGTTGAGCGCCTCGGTCTGCTCGCTGAGCACGGTCGACTGCCGCTGCAGGTCGTGCAGCGCGTACGAGCCGCGGGCGAGCTGGATGTTCAGCAGCAGCACCGCGAGCAGACCCGCGGCGAGCACGACGGAACACAGCACGACGAACGGCATGCGACGCGGCGGGCGGGGCGCGGCGGTGACGACCCGCAGGTGCGCGCGGGTGGGGCGCGACGCGCCGCGCGAGGGGGTGCGGGCGGGGGCCGAGGGCCGCCGGGGCGCGCGGGCACTCGCGGGGATGGCCGCGGTGTCGCTGCGGGCCAGTGCCGGCATCTGGCTCATCGGGGTCGTCCCTTCCGTCCTGTGCCTGTGGTGCGTGTGTCGCTGCGTGGTCGGTGTGTTCGTGTCGTGCGGGACGGTGGGTAGTGCGGTCGAGCCGAGCCGACGTCACCCGGAGACAGTGCCCCGGCGCGGATCCGTTCCGCCGCCCGGAGCCGCGCCGACGCGGCGCGCGGATTGGCCTCGACCTCCTGGGAGGTCGGGGCCTGCCCCGCGCGACCGAGCACGCGCAACAGCGGCGCGTGCTCCGCCAGTTCGACGGGCAGCCCGGGCGGGGCGCTGCTTCGGCTCGCGGTCGACAGCACCCGTTTGACCATCCTGTCCTCCAGGGAGTGGTAACTCAGGACAGCGACACGCCCGCCGACGACAAGAGAATCGAGCACGGCGGGCAGCGCCGCCTCCAACGCGGCGAGCTCACCGTTGACCTCGATGCGCAGCGCCTGGAATGTGCGCTTCGCCGGGTGTCCTCCGGAGCGTTGCGAGGCGGCGGGCACGACCCGCCGCAACAGCTCCACGAGCCGGGCGGAGGACGCGAACGGTTCGCGGTCGCGCTCGCGGACGACCGCCGCCGCGATCCTGCGGGCGAACCGCTCCTCGCCGTACTCGCGCAGCACCGCCGCCAGGTCGTCGGCGGGGTAGGTGTTCAGCACGTCGGCGGCCGTCGGGCCGGCCGTCGGGTCCATCCGCATGTCGAGCGGAGCGTCTTGCGCGTACGCGAAGCCGCGGTCGGTCTCGTCGAGTTGGAGCGAGGAGACGCCGAGATCGAGCAGCACGGCGTGCGCTCCGGGCAGCTGCCGGTCGGCCAGCACCTCGGCGATCTCGTCGTAGACCGCGCGCACGGCGACGAATCGGTCGGCGAAGGGGGCGAGCCGGTCGGTCGCCAACGCGATGGCCTGCGGGTCGCGGTCGATCCCGACCGCGTAGGCCCGCGGGCAGGCGCGCAGGATCGCCTCGGTGTGCCCGCCCATGCCGAGCGTGGCGTCGACGAAGACCGGACGCTGCGCATCGTCGCCCTGTAGGGCGGGCGCCAGCACGTCGACGATCCGGTCGAGCATGACCGGCACGTGCCGCTCGCTCGTCTCCCGAGACTCGCGCAGCTCCGGTGAGCCCGGTGAGTCTGCGGTGCCCACTGCGTCCGGCGTGCCGGCTGAGCCGGCTGAGCCCGGTGTGTCGATCGTCATTCGCGTCCCCCCTCCCAGGCTTCGCTTCGCCGGCCCTTCCGCCGCTTCACTGGTCACCGCTGCAGCACGGTGCTCGTCCGCCGACCTCCGCCCGGCCTCGCACCAACCTCGTTCTCGCGCCGGCTCCGTTCCCAGGTCCTGCGCTCTGGTCCCCGCCGCTTGCCCCGCTCGCCCGGAACCGGGGAAGTGCCCCGGGCGAATCGTGTGCTCCGGAACCGGGGAAGTGCCCCGGAGCGGTCAAGCGGCTGGAGGACCACAGCGCAGGCGCCCCGTGGCGCCTAGCGGTGGATGACGGTTGCTGGCGGTGGCCGCGATACGTCGCGGGCCGGCCTGCGTCACAGCAGGCCGGGGATCACCTCCTCGGCCTGGTCGGCGAAGGCTTGCTCGGTGCCGGCGAGGTAGGCCTCCCAGGCCGCGGTGTCCCAGACCTCGAGGCGCGAACCGGCTCCGATGACCGTGCATTCGCGGCTGAGGCCGGCGTATTCGCGCAGGTTCGCGGGGATCGTCACCCGGCCCTGCTTGTCGGGGATCTCGTCGGAGGCGCCGGAGAGGAAGACGCGCAGGTAGTCACGCACCGCCTTGCTCGTCACGGGGGCGGCCCGCAGGTCGTCGGCCACGCGCATGAACTCCTCCATCGGGAAGACGTACAGACACCGTTCCTGTCCGCGGGTGACGACGAGCCCGGGGGCGAGCCGTTCGCGGAACTTTGCGGGCAGGATCATCCGGCCCTTGTCGTCGAGGCGCGGCTGGTGGGTGCCGAGGAACATGCGCGCCCACCTCCGTCCCCTGCTCGCACCCGCCGCCCGGTTCGCGCGTCACCCGTCCCGTGGTGGCGCCCGCCTGGCCGGCGAGATCGTCGTCGAGCACACCCCTCCTGCTCCTAGTTCCTCCACTTTACGCCACTCTCCCCCACCGTCAATCCCCGATGTCGGCAACGTGGGCCTGCGATCGCGATAAATGCCCTGGTCAGAGCACGTGGGGCGAAGTGGAGGGAATCGCGGCGTCCGGCGCGGCCGGGGTGTCGTTCCGCGCGCCCGAGCGGCGCCTAGACATCCGACTACCGGTCGCTGACCAGGGCTTTTACGAAATGCACGGATGTCGAGGAGCCAATGCCCAGCGCGGGCAGCGATGATTGGGGAGGGAAGTGGAGTGAGCCGCGCAGGTGCGGGGAGGCTGACGGCGCCGCGGGGGCGGGCGCCGCGACCGCCTCCCGGTGCGCGTCTGCGGCTCGCGCCCACCACCGCCCGCACCTGGCAGAACCGGCAGGGGCGGCCATCGTCTTTTCAGGAGGCCCACGTGCAGCCAGCACGAGACCTGCAGTACCGGCAGGCCGTGGATGCACCGCGCGACCCCGCGCGCGACGA
>JBDIAM010000234.1:0-5745 GCA_039812445.1 Piscicoccus intestinalis
GGAGTCGCCGAACGCGGTTCCCCCGCCTGTGAAGTCGCCGGACGCGGATCCCCGCCTGTGGAGTCGCCGAATGCGGCGCGTCCCGCCGGAGGAGGGGCCGAGGCGCGGCGCATCCCGGGCGACGCGCGGGTCGACCGGGATGCGCCGGGGTGCTGTGGCCGGCTACTTCTTGGCGGCGATGTTGTTCTTGATGAAGTCCATCACCGAGGAGTCGGTCAGCGTCGAGGTGTCGCCGACGTCGCGGTTCTCGGCGACGTCGCGCAGCAGGCGCCGCATGATCTTGCCGGAGCGCGTCTTGGGCAGCTCGGTGACGATCATGATCGTCTTCGGCTTGGCGATCGGGCCGATCTCGTTGCCGACGTGCGTGCGCAGCTCCTGGACGAGCTTGTCCTGGTCCTCGTCGCTCTGGCCGCCCTCGCGCAGGATGACGAACGCGACGACCGCCTGGCCGGTCATGTCGTCGGTGGCGCCGACGACCGCGGCCTCGGCGACCCGGTCGTGGCTGACCAGCGCCGACTCGATCTCGGCGGTCGACAGGCGGTGGCCGGAGACGTTCATGACGTCGTCGACGCGGCCGAGCACCCAGATGTTGCCGTCCTCGTCGAACCGGGCGCCGTCGCCGGCGAAGTACAGGTCGCCGAAGCGCGACCAGTAGGTGTCCTTGTAGCGCTGGTCGTCGCCCCAGATGCCGCGCAGCATCGCCGGCCACGGCTTGGTGACGACGAGCAGGCCGGTCTGGCCCGCCTCCACGTGCTTGGCCTCGTCGTCGACGATCTCCACCGAGATGCCGGGCAGCGGCTTCTGCGCGGAGCCGGGCACGAGGTCGGTGACGCCCGGCAGCGGGCTGATCATGATCGCGCCCGTCTCCGTCTGCCACCACGTGTCGACGATCGGCGCCGCGTCGTGGCCGATGTGCTCGCGGTACCACTCCCACGCCTGCGGGTTGATCGGCTCACCGACCGACCCGAGGATGCGGATCTTGGACAGGTCGTACTTGGCGGGGATGTCGTCGCCCCACTTCATGCACGCGCGGATCGCCGTCGGCGCCGTGTAGAAGACCGTGACGCCCTTGTCCTGGCAGATCTCCCACCAGCGGCCCTTGTGCGGGGAGTCGGGCGTGCCCTCGTAGAGCACCTGCGTCACGCCGTTGGCCAGCGGACCGTAGACGATGTAGCTGTGCCCGGTGACCCAGCCGACGTCGGCGGTGCACCAGTACACGTCCTCGCCCGGGTGCACGTCGTGGGCGACGTGGTTGGTGTACGCGGTCTGCACGAGGTACCCGCCGCTCGTGTGCAGGATGCCCTTCGGCTTACCCGTGGTGCCCGAGGTGTACAGGATGAACAGCGGGTGCTCGCTGTCGAAGTTCTCCGGGGTGTGCTCGGTGGAGGCGGTGTCGACGACCTCGTGCCACCACACGTCGCGACCCTCCACCATCTCCGGGTCGGTGTCGCCGCGGTTGACGACGAGCACCTTCTCCACGGAGGCGGCCTTCTCGACCGCGCGGTCGACGGCCGGCTTCAGCGGCGACGGCTTGCCGCGCCGGTAGCCGGAGTCGGAGGTGATGACGACCTTCGCCTGGCAGTCGTCGATGCGGCTGCGCAGCGCGTCGGCGGAGAAGCCGCCGAAGACCACCGAGTGCGGGGCGCCGAGGCGGGCGCACGCGAGCATCGCGATGACCGTCTCCGGGATCATCGGCATGTAGATGGAGACGGCGTCGCCGGCGCCCACGCCGAGGTCGGCCAGGGCGTTGGCGGCCTTGGAGACCTCGTCCTTGAGCTGGGAGTAGGTGATGTCGCGCTCGTCGCCGGGCTCACCGACGAAGTGCAGCGCGACGCGGTCGCCGTTGCCGGCCTCGACGTGCCGGTCGACGCAGTTGTAGGCGACGTTGAGTTCGCCGCCCACATACCACTTGGCGAACGGGGCGTTGGACCAGTCGAGGACCTCGTCGAAGTCCTTGCCCCAGGTCACGTACTTGCGGCCCTGGTCGGCCCAGAAGCCCTCGAAGTCGGCCTCGGCCTGCTCGTAGAGGTCGGCCTTGGCGTTGGCGTACTCGGTGATCTCGCTGGTCGGCGGGTAGTGGTTCGCCTGCGTGTTGGCGGTCTCGTCAGCCACCGGCTGCCTCCTGGACGTCGTTGTCGGGGTTCTAGGGAACTCTGCAGGGGTTTGTCGCGGCGCCCGGCGGGACGGGCGCCAGTGGATCTGGGGCACTACTCAACACGCACGGAGGGTTTTGCTCAACCCCTGACGGTCCGCACGTGCGGCAGACGGCCCGGCCGGGCGACGAGCGGCACGTGCGATCAGCGGGCGACGGCGCGGGAGGCGTCGACCATGCCGTCTCCGGCGAAGGAGTTGGCGGCGGCGGTGCCGGTGCAGCGTCGGTCGGCGCGGGGGCAGGGCATGTCCCGGGCCTGCCGCCGCAGCTGGGCCGCCAACTGATCGGGGCCGGCCGTGGGGTTGCGGGCGGCGAGCAGCGCAGCCACCCCGCTCGCGTGCGGCGCGGCCATCGACGTGCCGCTCAGGCGCGTCCACGTCTTCGTCGGGTAGCTCGACAGCACGTCGCTGCCGGGGGCCATGACGTCGATGACGCCGCGGCCGAAGTTGGAGTACTCGGCGAGCCGCCCCCGGGAGTCGGCGGCGGCCACGCTGACCACCCCGGGCAGCTGCGTCGGCAGGTCGAGGCACGTGCTGTTGAGGCGGCGCGAGACCGGGTCGGAGTCGCCGGGGCTCAACTCGTCGATGCCCGGCTTGGTGAGGTCGACGCCCTCGTTGCCCGCCGCCGCGATCGAGAGCATGCCGTGCCGGTGCGCGTACGCGAAGGCGCGGCGCACCGACTCCCGGGCGGCGGCCTGGCTCTTGGCGGTGCTGCACCAGAACTGCCAGGGGTCGACGAAGTAGCTGTGGTTCGCGACGCGAATCCCCTTGGCGGAGGCCGACAGCACCCCGCAGATCGCGTATTCGGGGTAGATGAAACCGTCGTCGTTGACGACCTTGACCGAGGCGACGCGCACCCCCGGCGCCACGCCCGCGATGCCGACGCCGTTGCGGGCGCCGGCGATGATGCCCGCGACGTGGGTGCCGTGCCCGCTCGTCGTGTTGCGCCACCGGCTCGGGGTGGTGTCCGGGCGGCCGGCGTTGGTGCAGTCCAGCGAGGAGGCGGTGTCGATGCGCCCCCGCAGGTCGGGGTGGTCGGCCTCGATGCCGCTGTCGATGACGGCCACCGTCGTGGCGCCCAGGGTGCGGGCGGGCACGGCCGCCGCGGCGGGGCGCCCACCCTGCGCCGAGGCCCGCACCATGCGCAGCGCCCACTGCTCGCGTTCGCGCGGCTCGGCCGTGGTGCGGTCGGTGCGGCTGGGCGCGGCGGGCGCGGCGGCCGCCTGCGCGGTCGTCGACCTGGCGCGCAGCTTCTCGGTGACCGGCACGGTGCGCGTCGGGCCGACCCCGGTGATGCGGGTCGCGGCGGACGGCGTGAGGCGGGTGTCGAAGCCCGCGTGCGAGCTGTGCACGACGAACACGCCGATCTGCGGCCACGCCTGCACGACGGTTCCGCCGGCCCGCGTGATGGCGGCCCGCACCGAACGCACCCGCGCGGGGGCGATCGCGTCACCGGTGCCGACGTTGACGACGTACGAGCGAGTGGGGGCCTGCGGGGCGCTGGGTGCCGTCAGCCCGGCCGTCGCGGGGGCCGCCTGCATCATCCCGGCCGCGGCGGCCTGCGCGTCGTCGGTCGCCGCGTTGCCGCCGTGCGCGGCGCTGTCGGCGGCCGCGTCGGTTGATCCGGTGCTCCCTGCGCTTCCGGTGTTCCCGCTGCTCCCTATGCTTCCGATGCTCTCGGAGGCCCGGGCATCCCCGGCGGCGTCGATCGACATCGCCCCCGCGGGAGCCGAGATCGCCGCGGCGGCCACACCGATCCCGACGACGGAGGCGGTCACGCGGCGGCGCAGGGAGGGGGTCACGAACGGGCTCCTGACGTGTCGGCGGTCGGCGCCCGCGAGACGTGTGTGTCGGACGCTCGACCCACACGTAGCTAACGCCGTCACAGCCTGCGGCGCAAGTGTGCATCGCCGATCGGACGGACCTCGGGCAGCCCCCTGACCTGCAACCCAGCCGGTCGCGACACGCCCGGCGGGGGGGCGCGCGAACACCGGAACGGCCGCCTCGCCGGGTGGGCGAAGCGGCCGTTCCTGTGCGACGCGACCAGCGCCGGGTCAGCGCCGGGTCAGTGCCGGATCAGTGCTCGAGCGCCTTGTTCTCGGCGCCGGCGCCGGTGAGCGAACGCACCTCCATCTCGGCGTTCTTGGCGGCGTTGAACTCCTTGCTCGTGACCGAGCCGAGCCAGCCGAGGAAGAACGCCAGCGGGATCGAGATGATGCCCGGGTTCTCCAGCGGGAACCAGTGGAAGTCGATCGCCGGGTTGGTGACCATCGACGGGCTCAGGCCGGTGGCGGGGTTCGCGGGTTTACCGGAGACCACCGGGCTGAACGTGATGAGCACCAGCGCCGAGATCAACCCGCCGTACATGCTCCACACGGCGCCGCGGGTGTTGAACCGGCTCCAGAACAGGCTGTACAGGATCGTCGGGAGGTTGGCGCTCGCCGCGACGGCGAAGGCCAGCGCCACGAGGAACGCGATGTTCTGGCCGTAGGCGAGGATGCCGCCGACGATCGCGATCGCGCCACCGCCGAGGGCGGCCATGCGCGCGACCTTGACCTCTTCCTCCGGGGTGGCTTGGCCCTTACGGATCACCTGGCTGTAGATGTCGTGGGCGAACACGCCCGAGGAGGCGATCGTCAGGCCCGCGACGACCGCGAGGATCGTCGCGAACGCGATGCCGGAGATGACGCCGAGCAGCACCGAGCCGCCGAGCTCGAACGCCAGCAGCGGGGCCGCGGAGTTGGCGGCGCCGGGGGCGGCGAGGATGCGGTCGGGGCCGACGATGGCGGCGGCGCCGTAGCCGACGACCAGGGTCAGCAGGTAGAAGCCACCGATGAGCCAGATGGCCCACTCCACGGACTTACGGGCCTGCTTGGCCGTGGGCACCGTGTAGAAGCGGATGAGCACGTGCGGCAGGCCGGCGGTGCCGAGCACCAGGGCCATCGACAGGCTGATGAAGTCGATCTTCGTCATCGTGCTCGTGCCGTACCGCAGGCCCGGGTCGAGCAGGGCGCCGCCTGCCTCCGGGGAGTTGTCGACGGCCGCCTGCAGCAGGTTGGACAGGTTCATGCCGTAGCGCGCCAGCACCCACACGGTGATGATCGCGGTCGCGGCGATGAGCAGCACCGCCTTGATCATCTGCACCCACGTGGTGCCCTTCATGCCGCCGATCAGCACGTAGCCGATCATCACGGCGCCGACGACGGCGATGACGAGGTACTGCGCCCACCGGGCGTTGAGGCCGAGCAGCAGGGAGACGAGGCCACCGGCTCCGGCCATCTGGGCCAGCAGGTAGAAGAACGAGACGGCCAGCGAGCTCGTGGCCGCCGCGATGCGCACCGGGCGCTCCTGGAGCCGGAAGCTCAGCACGTCGGCCATCGTGAACCGGCCGGTGTTGCGCATGAGCTCGGCGACGAGCAGCAGCGCCACGAGCCAGGCGACGAGGAAGCCGATGGAGTAGAGGAAGCCGTCGTAGCCCTGCAGGGCGATCGCGCCGGCGATACCGAGGAACGACGCGGCCGACAGGTAGTCACCGGCGATCGCCAGGCCGTTCTGGCGTCCGGAGAACGCGGCGCCGCCGGTGTAGTACTCGGC
>JBDIAM010000235.1:0-5684 GCA_039812445.1 Piscicoccus intestinalis
CTCGCCGGGTCGCTGCGGCCGACCGGCGGGCAGGTGCTGCTCGACGAGCGACCCGTCTCCTACAAGCGCGACGGGCTGAAGACCCACCGGCAGGCTGTGCAGCTCGTGCTGCAGGACCCGGATGACCAGCTGTTCAGCGCCGACGTCGCGCGCGACGTCTCGTTCGGGCCGATGAACCTCGGGCTGCCGGAGTCGGAGGTGGCGGCCCGGGTCGCCGACTCGCTGGAGCTGCTCGACATCGCCGACCTCGCCGACCGGCCCGTGCACCGGCTCTCGTTCGGGCAGCGCAAGCGGGTGGCGATCGCCGGGGCGGTGGCGATGCGCCCGTGCGTGCTGCTGCTCGACGAGCCGACCGCCGGGCTCGACCCGGCCGGGGTCGACGACATGGTCGCCGCGCTGGCCCGCCTCGAGGAGGCCGACACGACGGTCGTGCTCGCCACCCACGACGTCGACTTCGCCCTCGCCTGGGCGGAGTCGGCCGCGATCGTCGTCGACGGCGTCGTGCGCCAGGGCGATCCGGGGCAGCTGCTGCGCGACGACGAACTCGTCGCGCGGGCGCGGCTGCGCCGGCCGTGGGTGCTCGAGCTGGCCGCCCGTCTCGGGTTGGCGCACGACCCCGACCTGCCCCCGCTGCGCGACCTCGACGGCATCGCCGCGCGGCTCGCCGCGCCGGCCCGCCCGGTCAGGGGCTCAGGGCACGTGGGCTGAGTGGATAGGCTGCGGAAGATGTCAGCCAGCACCCCGGCAGAGCGGTTACGGACCGCTCTGGACATGTTCGAGCTGGGGGAGCAGATGATGCGTTCGCGCTTGCGGCGTGAGCGCGCTGACATGGATGAGGAGCAGCTCGAGGAGGCCCTGCGCCGCTGGCTGCACGAGCGGCCGGGCGCGGAATTCGGTGACTTCCCGGGTCGCGCATCGGCACGTGTGTTGCGCGGATCGCAGCGGGTGGCCAAGGCGTCGTCGTGAGCGGAGAGCTGTCGGGGGCAGCGGCGCTGGGGCGGCTGGGGCCGTTCGTCGCGATCGAGACCCACGGCGCCGACGAGAGACCGGAGCCGGGCTGGTCGCCGCTGAGCGTGCTGCTGCACCGGCCGGAGGTGTTCGAGGCGCGGATCGAGGCGGTGCGGGAATCTTTGGCGCAGCGCCGCCCGGTCCGCCCGGGGGCGCCCGGTCGCCCGACGCCGCATCGGGTCGCGGCGTCCGTCGCGCACCTGGGGCTCGTCGCGCGGCTCCTCGCGCCGCACATCGCGGGCCGCGCGCTCGGGCTCCGGGTGCGGCTCGATCCCGAGCAGGTCTGGTGGCGTGACGAACTCGGCGGTCCGCTGCCGCTGTCGTGCGTGCTCGACCCGGCGCCGGTCGCCCGTGAGCCGGCGGTCGGGGAGGCGGTGGCGCGGCTGACGGAGGCGGTCGCCGGCCGCCACGGGGTGGGGGCGCGGGTCGCGTGGGGCAACGTGGGGTCGGCGGCCAACGGTGCCGCCTCCCAGATCGCCGGGGCGCAACCGCGCCTGGCCCCGGCGGCCCGGGCCGCGGCCGATCGGGTGTTGGCGGACCCGCGCGTGGACGGCGGGGCGCTGCGCACGGGGCCCGGCTTCCGCCGCCGCAGCTGCTGCCTCGTCTATCGCGTCTTCGGGCGGCCCCAGGGGTTGTGCGGCGACTGCGTGCTGCGGGGCTGAGCCCGCGGCGAGCGGGAGCCTGCGCAGAACCGGGCGAGGTGGCTCGAGCACGCGCTGGCAGCAGGGCGTGGCGGGCACCGATGCTCGGGTTGGTCAGGTGTCGGCCAGGACCTCGATGCGCACACCGAGCGCTTCGTACGTGGACCGCGCGCGAGCATCCCGCGTCGCCAGAATCGCGGCATGGCGGCGAGCGGCCAGCGCGACGAGACCGTCGTAGACGGCGCCCCCGGTCACTGCGTGGCACGCGAGTTCTCGGTGGACGTCGACCGCGCGGTCCTCCTCGAGCACGAGCGGGTCGCCGAAGTTCTCGTCGAGGAGTGCGATCGCGTCCGCCGGAGCCACGCGTGAGTCGCCCGGCAACCGCGTCAGCACCGAATACGTCTCGAGAGCGGCGTGGCCACCGATGACGAGTTCGCGGCCGGACGCCCATGCCGCGACCGCTTCGTGGCGGGCGTGAGCTGCGGTGAGGAGCGGTACGGCGACACTGGTGTCCAGCATGCGCAGGCTCCGGGTCACCGGCGCCCCGAGTCGATCAGCGCGTACATCATGTCGTCCGTGACGACCGCCGTGCCCCGCGCCACCAGCCGACCGTCCGCGGTCCGCTCGAGCCGCGCGGTGCGACCGCCCGGAGTGATCTGCACACCGGCTCCGTACGCCGAGACGTCCACCCGCGTGCCCGGGGTGAGGCCGAGAGCGTCACGCAACTGCTTGGGCAGCACGACACGACCGCCCGAGTCGATCACCGCTTCCATGGGACGAAAGTACCATTCGATTCCCATTTAGCCGTTGCGAGCAGGGCGAGCGGGGCCAGCAGGGCGAGCGGGGCCAGCGGGAGCCTCAGCAGAACCGGGCGAGGTGGTGCGCGAGCTGGCGCTGCCACCAGGGCCAGTCGTGGGCGACGTCGTGGCCCCACACATCGAGCTCGTGGGGGATGCCCTTGTCGCGCAGCAGCCCGGCCATGCGGTGCGTCGACGGCAGCGCCTGCGTCGGGTGCACCTCCCAGGCGCCCTGGCCGACGACGAGCACGAGGTGCAGCCGCGAGCGCAGCCAGTCCAGGTGCGGGCCGTGCAGCCCGGTGACGTAATCCGTGGGGTTGGTGAAGTACGCGGCGTCGCCGCGCTCGCCCCAGGCGTGCCAGGTCGAGGGGTCGTAGTTGCCCGACAGGCACAGCGCCACGGGAAACACGTCGGCGCGCGTCAGCGACAGCTGCAGGGCGTGATAGGCGCCCATGCTGGCGCCCGTGACGATCGCGTCGGTCGCGCCGGGGGAGTCGGAGTGGATCCAGTCGAGCACCGGCCCGGTCACCCACGCCTCGTAGGCGGCGTGGCGGCGGGCGCGCTCCTCCAGCGGCAGCCAGCGGTCCGACCACGTCTGGTCGTCGAAGCTGTCGACGCAGTAGAGCTTGAGGCGACCGGCGTCGATGAGCGGGCGGACCGCCTCCACCATGCCGTTGTTCTCCCAGTCCCAGGCCCGGCCGGCCTCGCTGGGGAACGCCAGCACGGGGCGGCCCCAGTGCCCGTAGCGGATGACGGAGCCGGCGCGACCGAACCCGGCCGCGTCGAACTCGACGTAGGTGCGCTCCACGCGTGACTCACTTCCACCGGATACCCGGGAGACCCGGGATCGTCGAGTGCCCCGGGCGCTGCGGGTGGCGGACCCTTGGCCGGAGCGGGTTCGCAGCAGGTATAGCAGTGAGCCGCCCGAGTCCGGCAGGCCCACCGTCCTCGGTCGGGTCATTCCAGTCAGTGTGTTGCCTGCCCGGGCGTGGCGCCACGCGTGACACCGGGTGCGCCGGTGTGTCGCGACGTGACCCTGCTCACGCGCGCACGGTCACGGCACGGTTGCGGGTGTCGGGTCGGGCCCGGCTCCCGGAGTCCGTGGCGCCGATTGACCACTCGACGCGCGTCGAGTGGTCAATGCACACGCTGGCGTGCGTTCACGAGCCCGTGGCCTGCGGTGTTGTGCGGTGCAACGAAGGTGTCCACTCGTGAGTGGTCACTGCACATGCCCCTGTGCAACCGCCTGCGCCCGGGGTGGCTGCCCGGCGACGCGGGCGAGGAGCCCGATGAGGTGCGGGTCGAGCAGGTCGCGCCAGCAGGTGTAGCAGTGCCCGTCGCGCACGGTGCCCCACCCGATGTCGCCCCAGCGGCCCAGCGTGGCGCGCAACTCCTCGTTGTTCGCGAGGTTCTCCTCCGCGGTGCCGCACACCATCGTCACGGCGGGCAGCTCGCGCGCGGCGGGCGCGTCCGACGGGGTGGCGCCGACCTGCGCGACGAAGGCGGCGATGTCGTCGAAGAAGCGGTACCCCGACTCCTGCGGGTCCAGCGGCGGGGTGAAGAAGGAGCCGGAGGCGAGGAACAGCCCCCCCATCGTGCCCGGGTGCCGCCAATGGGCGTGCAGCGCGGCCAGCCCGCCGAGGCTGGCGCCCATGAGCGTCGGCGGCCCGGCCGCCCGATACGCCTGCGTGAGCGCGGGAATCACCTCGCGGCACAGGGCGTGCGCGTAGTCGTCGTTGGCGGCGTACCGCTCGTCACGGGGTCCGGGCGCGAGCAGCGCGATCCGGTGGGCGGGCAGCCGCCCGGAGCCGATCGCGGCGCCGACCGCGTGGGTGAGTCCGGCGAGCGCGTCGAACTCCGGCCCGTCGTGCGCGAGCAACAGCGGGGCGGGGGTGTCGGACCCGAGCCCGTGCGGCGACCAGACCTGCAGATCGATCGGCCCCACCCGGGTGTCCAGGGTGTACTCGGCCCGATCCGCGGCGAGCGGCTCCGCGGTCAGCCACTCCGGCGCCCGGTAGCCGGGCAGAGCCAGCTCGGAGTGGTCGCCGAACGCCCCGCCGACCCGGCGCGGGTTGCCCGGGTCGAGCAGGTAGGTCTCGGCGCCGAGCTCGGGTTCGGGCTCCGCGTCGGTCGGCTGGGCACTCGGCTCGGGCTCCGCAGCGGACACTCGCTCGCGGGCGATGAACTGGTACTCGAGGCGGTCGACGGGCGGCAGCGGGATCGACAGCCGCCAATCGTCGTCGACGCGGACGAAGTCGAGGTCGGGGCGCGGCTCGCCGAGCACGATGTCCGTCCACAACCGCACGGCACCGAACCGGCGGTGCGGGTCGGGCAGTTCGAACGTCACGCGGCCGTCGCGGATCGCAGGCATGCAGGGAACGATATGCGGCCGCCGCCCGCAGGCGACGGCCGCTTCGCGTACATCGGGTGTCAGCGACTCACGAGAGGCTCACGAGAGGCTCACGAGAGGGCTCACGAGAGGGCTCAGGACAGGGCCGCGATCGCCGCGTCGTAGTCGGGCTCCTGGCCGATCTCCGGCACGAGTTCGGTGTAGGCCACCGAGCCGTCGGAGTCGAGCACGACGACGGAGCGGGCGAGCAGGCCCTGCAGGGGGCCGTCGGTCATCGTCACGCCGTAGTCCTCGCCGAAGCTGCTGCGGAAGGCGGAGGCGGCGGTGACGTTGTCGATGCCCTCGGCGCCGCAGAACCGGCTCAGGGCGAACGGCAGGTCCTTGCTGGCGCAGACGACGGTGGTGTTGTCGAGACCGGCGGCGAGCTCGTTGAACTTGCGGACGCTGGTGGCGCACACGCCGGTGTCGACGCTGGGGAAGATGTTGAGGACCACCCGGCGACCCGACAGCGAGTCGGAGGTGACCTCGGACATGTCGGCGCCGACGAGGTCGATCGCCGGGGCGGCGGAGCCCGTGGCCGGCAGCTCGCCGGTGGTCTGGACGGGGTTGCCCTTGAAAGCGGTGGTTGCCATGAGTTCTGCCTATCACGCCCCGGTGCCGCGCCGGTAGCCGTCGGGCGTCGCGCCGCCGCCAGCTCGGCCGGATGTGACGGACAACAGGAGCAGGTCATGGCAGAGTGACGGCCGGTCACACACCCCGCGGACCGAACATCACCGACACCAGACAACGGAGTGAGTCGATGCTGACGACCCTGACCAGACCCCTCGTGCGCGCCGTCGAGCGCTTCCTGCCCGGCTCGCTGTTCTTCGCCATCGCCCTGACGGTCGT
>JBDIAM010000236.1:0-5680 GCA_039812445.1 Piscicoccus intestinalis
GGTTGTTGGGTCGGGTTCGTTGGGTCGCGGCCGTCAGGGGGCTCGGGTGAGGCCGTACTGGCCGGCGCAGTAGGTGGCCATGACCGCGGAGTCGAGGGCGCTCGGCGGGCCGCCGAGCACGAACATCCGCAGGCCGAGCAGCGCGTCGCTGCACCAGAACAGCGCCGCCCCGGCGCGGGTGCTCGCCGGCTGAGCGCGGCCGGCGACGCGCGCCTGGGCGGCGACCGCCGTGGCCGCGACGAGCGCCGCGTACCCGCCGACGGCGATTCCCAGCGCCGGGTGCCGACGCCTGGCCCCCGCCACCAGCACCGGAGCGGTCGCGACCGTCGTCGCGGCGATCCCGAGGCCGGCCGGCGATCTGGCCGACGGTCGCAGCGCGGCCACCCCGCCGAGCCGCCGCAGGTACGCCAGGTGCGCCCCGGCGAAGGCGCCGATGCCCACCGCGAGGGCCGCCTCCGACTCCCCCAGCAGCGCGACGTCACCCGCCGTCGACAGCGCCAGCGCCGCGAGCGTCGATGCGGCGTCGTCGCGGGTCGCCCCGCCGCGACCGTCGCCCACGGAGCCCACGGAGCCCAAGGAGTCCAGGGAGCCCACGGGGCCCGTCGAACCGTCGAACCCGGCATCCGCCGGCTCCCGACCCCAGGTGCGCGCAACGACGCGCACGGCGAGCAGCGGCATGAGCAGCGGCTTGGTCACTCGCCGCGCCGCGGCGGCACGCCCCGATGCCCGCCCGGCGAGCACGACGTCCACCGCCGCCAACCCCGCGAAGCCGACGGTCGCAGCGCGCGCGAGGCTCATGAGCCGAACGAGAAACCGCCCGCGACGTCGGGCCGCCGCTTGGCGCGGAAGAGGGCATCCCAGGCGACGACGGGGCCGTCCTCGGTCTCCACCTCGCGGGCGACCCGGCCGGATCGCTCGAGCACGAGGGTGCCCGAGCGCAGGTGATCCTGCAGGTCGCCCTCGATGTCCTGGCCGCTGAACAGCACGGCCGGGTCCTGGGGCCCGCCGGTGCCGTCGGTGAGGTTGGTCGTGTCGTGCCCGACGACGAGCAGGGTGCCGCCCGGAGCCAGGGCTCGCACGCAGTTGCGCAGCAGCTCGCGCCGCTCGAAGTCGAGCAGGTGCACATAGGTCAGCAACACGAGGTCGTAGCGGCCGGGCGCCGCCTCGTACCGGGTCAGGTCGGCCTGCACCCAGGAGATGTGCAACTCGACCCCGGACTCCGCGGCCTCCGATCGCGCGCGCTCCCGGGCCCGGTCGAGCGCGTTGAGCGCGAAGTCGACGGCGGTGACCCGCCAACCCTGATCGGCGAGCCAGATCGAGTTGCGCCCCTCCCCGCAACCCAGGTCGAGCGCGACCCCGGGTACATGGCCGCCCATCTCGTTGACCACCCACTTGTTGGGTGATTTTGGCCACACCGGCTCCGCTTGGGAATAACGCTCGTTCCACGTTGTCGCATCCATCTGCGTTCTCCTGTCGAAGGATTCGGCGGCCACCCCGAGTCTGACGCACCGGCCCGGGGCCGACCACCCGCGTGCGGCAGCCACCACCACTGGGATTAATGTCCCAGGTCAGGGGGACTGATGTGCCGATTCTGACGTCGGCTTCCCCGCTGTTCGCCGACGCGACCGCGCCGACGCACCACGGTTCGTTCACCACAGGAGAACGCATGGATGCCTTGGACCTGGCGAGGTGGCAGTTCGCCATCACGACCGTCTACCACTTCTGGTTCGTGCCCGTCACGATCGGGATGTCGGCCGTCGTCGCCGGCTTCCACACCGCCTATGTCCGCACGCACAACCCGGCGATGTTCCGGCTCACGAAGTTCTTCGGCAAGCTCTTCGTCATCAACTTCGCGCTGGGTCTGGTCACCGGCATCGTGCAGGAGTTCCAGTTCGGCATGAACTGGTCGGACTACTCGCGCTACGTCGGTGACATCTTCGGCGCTCCGCTGGCGTTCGAGGCGCTGCTGGCGTTCTTCCTGGAGTCGACGTTCCTCGGCCTGTGGCTGTTCGGCTGGGGCAAGCTGCCGGAGAAGCTGCACGCGGCGACGATGTGGATCGTGCACATCGGCACCGTGCTGTCGGCGTACTTCATCCTGGCCGCCAACTCGTTCATGCAGCACCCGGTCGGCGCGCAGTACAACCCGGCGACCGGGCGCGCCGAACTCACCGACTTCGTCGCCGTGCTCACCAACAAGGTGCAGCTCGTGACGTTCCCGCACGTCATCACCGCGGCCTACATGACCGGCGGCGCCATGGTCATGGCGGTGGCCCTGTGGCACCTGCGCCAGGGCAAGCGCAACGAGCTGACCGGCGCCTACCGCACCGCCGTGCGGGCCGGCGCCATCCTCACGCTCGTCGCCTCGATCGGCGTCATCGTCTCCGGCGACATCCAGGGCAAGATCATGACCGAGGTGCAGCCGATGAAGATGGCGGCCGCCGAGGCCCACTACGAGACCTCCAGCCACGCGCCGTTCTCGGTGTTCTCGGTCGGCAACCTCGACGGCACCGAGGCCAAGCACCTCATCCAGATCCCCGGCCTGCTCTCCTACCTCGGCAAGGGCGACTTCAACGCCGAGATTCAGGGCATCTACGACCTGCAGCGCCAGTACCAGCAGCAGTACGCGGGCAACCCGATGACCCGCGACGAGGTGACGAGCTACACCCCGAACATCCCGACCACGTACTGGACCTTCCGTCTCATGATGGGAGCCGGTTTCGCGTCGATGGCGACCGCGATCCTCGCGCTGTGGGCCACCCGCCGCTCGGCGATGGCCCGCGACGACGGCGCGGCCGGAGCGATGCGCGCCCGCTGGTGGCACTGGATGATCGTCGCCGCCCCGCTGCTGCCGATCGCCGCGAACAGCTTCGGCTGGATCTTCACCGAGGTCGGCCGCCAGCCGTGGGTCGTCTACAGCCTCATGACGACCGCCAACGGCGTCTCGCCCTCGGTCTCCGTCGGCTACGTGGCCACCACGCTCACGCTCTTCACGCTGATCTACGCGGCGGCCGCCGTCGTCGAGATCAAGCTGTTCGTCCGGTACATCCGCCTCGGGGCCGAGGCCGAGCCGGAGCCCGATCACCGCGACCGCGACGAGGACGCCCCCCTCGTCTACTCCTACTGAGAATCGGGGCGACTCGCCATGGAACTTCCCGTCATCTGGTTCATCCTCATCACGGTCCTGTGGACCGGCTACTTCGTGCTCGAGGGCTTCGACTTCGGCGTCGGCATGCTGCTGCCGATCCTGTCCCGCGGGCACTCGCCGCAGGAGGCCGACCGGCGCCGCCGCGTCATGCTGACGACGATCGGCCCGGTCTGGGACGGCAACGAGGTGTGGGTCCTCACCGCGGGCGGCGCGACGTTCGCGGCGTTCCCGCACTGGTACGCGACGCTGTTCTCCGGCTTCTACCTGCCGCTGTTCCTCATCCTCGCCGCGCTCATCGTGCGCAACCTCGGTTTCGAATACCGCCACAAGCGCGACGAGGCGCACTGGAAGCGGCGCTGGGACCTCGCGATCATCGTCGGCTCGTTCGTGCCCGCGCTGCTGTGGGGCGTGGCGTTCGCCAACATCGTCAACGGCGTGCCGCTGGAGCCCCTGCCGGGCGCCACGGCCCCGTACGACGTCGCCCCGTACGTCGAGTACACCGGCACCCTGTTCACGCTGCTCAACCCGCTGGCCCTGCTCGGCGGCCTGACGACGCTGGGCCTGTTCCTCACCCACGGCGCGATGTACCTGGCGCTGAAGACCGAGGGCGACATCCGCGCCGACGCCCGGGCGCTCGCGTGGAAATCGGGCCTGGTCACCGCGGTCCTGGCGGTCGTCTTCCTCGGGTGGACCAACCTCAACACGGGCAACGTGCTGTCGTGGGTGCTGTCGGCGCTGGCCGCCGTCACGCTGGTCGTCGGCCTGCTCGCGGTGCGCGCCGGCCGCGAGGGCATCGCCTTCACCGGCACGTTCGTGACGATCGCGCTCGCGGTGTGGGCGCTGTTCGCCGCGCTGTTCCCCGACGTCATGCCGAGCAGCATCGACCCGGCGTACAACCTCACCGCGGCGAACGCGGCGAGCAGCACGCTGACGCTGCAGATCATGACCGCCGCCGCGCTGCTGTTCACCCCGGTCGTGCTCGCCTACCAGGGCTGGACCTACTGGGTGTTCCGCAAGCGCATCGGCACGCACCACCTCGCGGAGGGGCACCCTGCCGACGTGCACAGTGAGCAGCACTGACGCGACCGGCCCGCACGCCGTGTGGCCCCCTCCCGGAGCCGGGTGGGGGCCTCGCGCTGCCCACCTGACCCGATGCTGCCGACAGGGAGTGCGATGAAACCGTTCGACGCGCGCGTGCTGCGCCTGGTGCCGCGGGCCCGGGGGCCGTTGCTCGCCCTGCTCGCGCTCGGCGTCGGGGCGGGGCTCGCGGCGATCGCGCTGGCGTTCGCCGTCTCCGGCGTGGTGCTGGCGCTCGTGCAACCGGAGGGGCGCGACCTGCCCGCCGCGCTGCTGACCGCAGCGCTCGCCTTCGCGGCGCGCGGGGCGGCGCTGGCCGGCACGGAGGCGGTGGCCGCGCGGGCCGGCGCCACCGTCTCCGCGGGGTTGCGCGAGGCGCTGGCCGGTGAGTTGCTGCGGCGGCGCGCCGAGGACAGCCCGGGTGCCGACCGGGCGGCGACCCTGCTGACCCAGGGCGCCGGCAGCGTCGAGCCGTACGTGGCGCGCTACCTGCCGACGCTGGTCGCCGCGGCCTTCCTGCCGCCGGCGGCGATCGTCGCGATGCTCGCGCTCGACCCGATCACCGCGGCCATTCCGGTGCTCACGGTGCCGCTGCTGCCGCTGTTCGCGGCGCTCATCGGCTCCTCGACGGCCGACGCGACGAACCGGCGCTGGCGCACGCTCGCGGCGCTGTCGGGGCACTTCGTCGACGTCATGCGCGGGCTGCCGGTGCTCGTCGCGTACGGGCGGGCGCGGCGGCAGGCCCGCACGGTCCGCGAGGTCAGCGAGCGGCACCGCGTCGCGACCGTGCGAACGCTGCGGCTGGCGTTCCTCAGCTCCGCGGCCCTGGAGCTGCTCGCGACGATCTCGGTGGCGATGGTGGCCGTCTGGGTCGGCATCCACCTGGCGAACGGCTCGATGGAGCTCGCGGTCGCGCTGCCGCTGATTCTCCTTGCGCCGGAGGCGTTCTGGCCGATCCGGCGGGTGGGTGCGGAGTTCCACTCCGCCGCCGACGGCGCCGCCGCCCTCGGCGAGTTCGCCGACGAGCTCGAGCGGCCGGTGCCCCCGCAGAGTTCGGAGCCGGTGCGCCCGGCCGGCTCGGAGCCGATGCGCTCTTCCGGCTCCGAGCCGATGCGCCCGGCCGGCTCGGAGCCCGCGCTCGTCGCGCACGACCTCGGCTACCGGTACGGCCCCGGGTTGCCGTGGGTGCTGCGCGGCGTCGACGCCCGGTTCGACGTGGGGCTCAGCGTGGTCACCGGCCCGAGCGGGACCGGCAAGACGACCCTGCTCGAGCTGCTCGCCGGGCTGCGGACGCCGACCGAGGGGTCCGTCGACGCCTTGGTCTCGGCCGGCCGGGTGCACCTGGTGACCCAGCGGCCGTTCCTCGTCGCCGGTTCCGTGCGCGACAACCTCGCGTTGCGCGCCCCCGGCGCCGACGACCACGCGATGCTCGCGGCGCTGGCCCGGCTCGGCCTCTCG
>JBDIAM010000237.1:0-5663 GCA_039812445.1 Piscicoccus intestinalis
GCGCTCCGACGGCCAGCGGAGCGGCGACGAAGGCGCACAGCGTGAGGGCGGCCGCGGGTTGCCGGGATCTGCGGGAGCCGCGCCCGGCTCGGGTGCCGCGGGCTGTCGGCGAATCGGGTGTGCTGGTGTCGGACGTGATCCTGGTGAAGGTCACGGAGGGGTCCCCTTCCGGGTCTCGGACGCATCGGTCGCGGGCCGCTCCCGTGCTCCTCGACCGACCGGGCACCCGAGAGAGGGTGCCGCAACTTCGACTCGGCTGCCGTCGGTGTCCACTGGGCGGGCCGGGTGGGCGGCCCGCCCACGGGACGGCGGCGGCACCGGCTCACGCCGTCGCCGCCCGGCCGATCGCGGCGTAGGCGCTGGTCAGAACGGGTTGCAGAGCGGACAGCGCTAACGGCGGTGACCGGGCGGCCGATGTGGAGCACGGAACGCAGCAGCCGCGTGCTCGGGGTGGGAGGTGGCGACGCATGAGCGCCGTGACCGCGAGCATCCTCGTGGGACGTCGGGACCGATCTCGACCCGGGATCCGGCCCGGCTGGCTGGCCCTGCTCCACGAGGACGGCGGCTACGCCTGGCAGCTGGTGAAGCTGCAGCTGAGCGGCGCCGATCTGCCGTCTCAGACGATGGACGATCCGCCCGGGGTCGTGTGGCAGGCCTCGGCGCAGGATGACGTGGCCGGTGAACTCGCGGCGCTGTTGCACCTGTACGTCGCGCGAACGCCCGGGATCGTGCGGCAGGCCGCGCAGCTGTCGGCCCTGCGCCGACAGCGGGTGGACCTGCGGGCGGTGGGCGACCGGGATCCCGAGCGGCTGGCGGGACTGTTGGCGTTGGCCCGGTTCGGTGGGCGCGAACTCACGCTGGCGGCGACGATCCTGCCCGGGAGCCGACTGCGCGAGGCCGCGCTGATGGCGTTGCCGGATTGGGAGCTCAACATCGCCCACACCGCGCTGACGCGCGATCGCAGCGTGGTCGGCCGCGGGCTCGTCGTGCACGACCTGCGTCTCGACGCCGAGGGCAGCGCGCAGGATGCGGCCCGCGCTCAGGAGCAGGCGGCCCGCCAGGTGGCGGGCGCCGTCGATCCCGCTCGGCCCGCACCGGAACCGGCCACCGACCGAATCCCGGTGCTCCGATGGCCGGGGCTGCGCCCGCCGGGTGGTCGTCATGCCGGCCACACCCCCGAGGAGCCGCGCCGGTGACTGCCCACCAGGTGGGTGTCGACGATGCCGATGGCCTCCATGAGCGCGAACACCGTGGTCGGCCCGACGAAACGGAACCCGCGCCGCTTGAGCTCTGCGGTGAGCGCGACCGACTCCGCTGAACTGCTCGGGACCTCGGCCCGGCTCCGCGGGGCCGGGGTGTGGCTCGGACGGAACGACCAGATGAGCTGCGCGAGGCCCCCGTCGGCGCGCAGGGCGACCGTGGCCGCGGCGTTGGCGATCGTCGACTCGATCTTGCGCCGATTGCGCACGATGGCGGCATCGGCCATGAGGCGCGCGACCTCCGCCTCCCCGTAACCGGCGACCCGGTCGGGGTCGAAATCGTCGAACGCGGCCCGGAAGGCGGGACGTTTACGCAGGATCGTGGTCCACGACAATCCGGACTGGAAGGCCTCCAACGAGAGGCGCTCGAACACCCCGCGTTCGTCACGCACGGGCATGCCCCACTCGTCGTCGTAATACGCGCGCAGCAGCGGGTCGGTGGCCGCCCAGGTCGGGCGGGCCAGGCCATCGGACCCGACGATCAGGTCGGGGTTCAGCGGGTTCTGCGTCATGGGCGAACCCTGCCACCGAGCACCGACAAGATGCGTGCGGCCGCGGGGCCGGCCGCGAACCGCCTCAGAAGAGAACGTCGTTGGCTTCCAGCGCCAACAACCGCGCCTTGCGCTCCAGGCCGCCGGCATAGCCGGTGAGGGAGCCGTTGCGCCCGACCACGCGGTGGCAGGGGACGATGATCGAGATCGGATTGCGCCCCACGGCCGCGCCGACCGCCCTGGCCAGATCGCGGCCCCCGAGTTCCACGGCGATGGCGCCGTACGTCTCCCGTTGCCCGTAGCCGATCTGCCGCAGCCGGTGCCATACCCGCTGCTGGAACGGTTCGCCGCGCGCCGCCAACGGCAGGTCGAAGGCGGTCCGCTGACCGGCGAGGTACTCGCCCAGCTGGGTGGCGGCGCGCAGCAGCAGCGGGTCGTCGGCGGCCTCGACCCGCGGCCCGAGGCGCTGCGGGGCCGGCGGGTGCCGATGCCCCTCGAAGTAGACGCCGGTGAGGGCGTCACCCGCGGCGGTCACCAGGAGGTCTCCGAGCGAGGACCGCACGACGGAATGCCGGGGGTGGTCGGTAGCGCTCATCACGGTCCTCGGCTCACGGGTCGGTGCGATGCAGGCTGTCATACCGAGAAGACGCCTGGGGTCGCCGAGGTGTGAGGTCCGGCGGTGCGAGCGCGCAGGCATCACCCGAGCGAGGTGCCGAACAGCATCCCGATGCCGTAGGTGAGCAGGAGTCCGATCGCGCCGCCGATCATCACGCGCAGCGCGGCGCGACCGGCGGGCGCCCCGCCCATGCGGGCCCCCAGCGCCCCGGTGATGCCGAGCGCCACGAGCACGCCGAGGTAGGTGATGAGCACGCGGGAGGCCGCGGGGGCCAACAGGATCGCGGCCACGGGCAGCAGGCCGCCGACGACGAACGACACGGCGGAGGAGGCGGCGGCGACGGTCGGGCTGACGAACTCGTCGGGGTCGATGCCGAGTTCGATGTCGAGATGGGCGCGCAGCGCGTCCTTGTCGGTGAGTTCGCGCGCGACGACGGTGGCGGTCGACTGCGTCAGCCCCCGGCTCACGTAGAGGGCGACGAGTTCGGCGAACTCCTCGTCGGGCATGTCGGCCAGTTCGCGGCGCTCCTTCTCCACCAGCGCTCGTTCGCTGTCGCGTTGGCTGCTCACCGAGACGTACTCGCCGAGGGCCATCGACACGGCGCCGGCGACGAGCGCCGCGACGCCCGCCACCATGATCGCCTGGTGGTCGGTGGTCGCGCCGGCGACCCCGAGCACCACTCCGGCGGTGGAGACGATGCCGTCGTTGGCGCCCAGCACCGCCGCCCGCAGGGCGTTCAGACGCTGGCTGAGCGAGCCGCCGTGTGGCTCGTTCGGGTGCTCGCTCACGATGTCCTCCTGCGTGGTTCCGATCGTTTTCGCGCCCCGAAGGTAACCCGTCACGGACCGGCTGTCACCGCAGGGAAGGCTTGCCTGACCTGCAATGATGCGGTTCGCAGCGGGCGCCGTCAGACTGGAGGTCATGACCGACGAGCCGCGCTGGGAGACCGAGGCCGCGCGTCTCGACGAGGCCTTCGACGCGACCCCGCGAACCGCTTTCCTGCCGGAGTCGGTGCGGGACCGCTGGGCCGAGGACCGGCCGCTTCCGCTCGCGGCGGGCATGACGAACTCCCAGCCCAGCACCGTGCGCGACATGCTGCGGCTGCTCGGCGTGCGCCGCGGCGCCCGCATCCTCGACGTCGGCTCCGGCTCCGGCTGGACGACCGCGCTGCTCGCCCATCTCGTCGGACCCGACGGGCAGGTCATCGGCGTCGAGATCGAGCCGGAGCTGGTCACCTTCGGCCGCGACCGTCTCGAACGGATGAGGCGGCCCTGGGCGCGCATCGAGGCGGCCGCCCCCCGCGTCCTGGGGCGGCCCGAACTCGGCCCCTACGACCGGATCCTCGTGTCGGCCATGGCGGGCCGACTGCCCGACGCGCTCGTCGAGCAGCTGGCCGCCGACGGGGTGCTGCTCGCGCCGGTCGCGGGCCGGATGGTACGGGCCCGCCGCGCACCGGCCGGCGACGTGACCCTCGAGCAGTTCGGCGCCTACCGGTTCGTGCCGCTGCGCTGAGACGCCGCCAGGCCGACCTACAGCCAGCCGTTGGCCTGGGCGATCTGGGCGGCCTCCGCGCGGTTTCGGGCTCCGGTCTTGCCGATGGCGCTGCTCAGATGGTTGCGGACGGTGCCCTCGGACAGGAACACCGCCTTGGCCACGTCGGCCACCGAGCCGCCGTCGAGCGCGGTGCGCAGCACCTGCGTCTCCCGGGCCGTCAGCGGAGACTCGCCGGCCGTCATCGAGTCGGCCGCGAGCGCCGGGTCGATGACCCGCAGCCCCGCGTGCACCCGCCGCACCGCCTCCGCGAGCTGCCGGGCCGGGGTGTCCTTGACGACGAATCCCGCTGCCCCCGCTTGCAGCCCGCGCCGCACGTAGCCCGGGCGCCCGAAGGTCGTGACGATGAGAACCCGCACCTGCGGCAGCGCGGTGCGCAGCGCGGCGGTCGCCTCGATCCCGTCGATGCCGGGCATCTCGACGTCCAGGAGCGCCACGTCGGGCCGATGTGCCCGGGCCGCGTCGAGCACCTCGTCGCCGCGGCCGACCTCCGCCACGACGTCCAGATCGGACTCCATCGACAGCAGCGCGGCCAGCGCGCCGCGCACCAGCGCCTGATCGTCGGCCAGCAGCAGTCGGATCATGCGGACCCCCGCCCCCGGGCGCTGAGCACGAATCGCGGCTGGCCCGGACCGGCTCCGGCAGCGGGGTGGGGGCCGGGTTCGCGGGCGACCGTGACGACTGCCCCGACCTTGCGGGCCCGCTCTCGTAGTCCGGTCAGTCCGTTGCCCGGCTCGATCGCGGTGTCGTCCCGGACCCCGACGCCGTCGTCGCAGACCCGCACCGTCGTCGCCGTGAGGTCGACCTCGCAGCGGCGCGCGCCGGAGTGGCGCACGACGTTGGTGACGCCCTCGCGCACGACCCAGGCGAACAGGTCCCGCAGCCCCGAATCGACGTCCTCCGCCGCGCTCGGCAGCCGGGCTTCGATCCCGGCGGCGTCCAGCGCCCGTCGCGCCCGGGCCAGTTCGGCGGGCAGCGAGAGCTGCCGGTAGCCGGAGACGGTGTCGCGCACGTCGGCCAGCGCGTCTCGGGATAGGCGCTCCAGGTCGGCGATCTCGGTTTTCGCGCGCTCGGGGTCGGCGTCGACCAGTCGACCGGCGAGTTCGGCCTTGACGGTGATGACCGTGAGGCTGTGACCGAGGATGTCGTGCAGGTCCCGGGCCAAGCGGGCCCGCTCGAGCTCCACCGCGAGCTCGGCCTTCTCCTCCCGTTCTCGGGTCAACGCGTCCTGGTTGCGCTCGCCGACGACCCCGCCCCAGACGCTCAACCCGATGCCGCTGGCCCACAGCCCCAAGCCGATCGCCCAGGCCGGATCCACGCCCATCAGCAGGCCCGCGACGATCATGACGACGCCGCACAGGATCACGACGGCCAGCCCTCGACGAGTGGGCAGCGTGGCGGCCGCACCGGCGGCGATGTAGGTCAGGCACGTCAACCCCATCGGTCCCGCCACCGCGACCGCCAGCGCGGTGAGCACTCCCAGGGCGATCAGCCACCCGACCGGCATGATCCGCCGAAACACCCGGAACGGCCGCACGCCCAGCCAGCCACCCAGGTAGCCGCCGGCGTACACGAGCGCGAACAGCGCGAGCAGGATCACCCCGCCCCACCGTCGAACGCCCCCCTCGGACCAAATCTGCACCAGCGGGAACAGCAGGAAGACGAGGAAGGCCACCGCGTAATACGTCGTCATGCGCTGGTGGCGCGCATGGGCCCGCGAGCGTGCGGCGCTCGCCGGGCGCGCTG
>JBDIAM010000238.1:0-5654 GCA_039812445.1 Piscicoccus intestinalis
CTGACCAGACCCCTCGTGCGCGCCGTCGAGCGCTTCCTGCCCGGCTCGCTGTTCTTCGCCATCGCCCTGACGGTCGTCGTCGCGGCCCTGGCCCTCGGCCTCACCGACGCCGGGCCGCTGCAGATCGTCACCGAGTGGGGAGACGGGCTCACCGGCCTGCTCGAGTTCATGACCCAGATGTGTCTGGTGCTGCTGCTCGGCCACACGCTGGCGCACACCCGACCGGTCCGCAAGGCGCTGGATCGTCTTGCGGCCGTGCCGCGGTCGGCGCCGATGGCGTACGTCTTCGTCGCCGTCTGCACCTCGCTGGCCGCGCTCATCAGCTGGGGCCTGGGGCTCGTCGTCGCCGCGCTGCTGTCGATCGAGGTGGCCCGCGTGGCGCGCGCACGCGGGCTGCGGGTGCACTACCCGCTGCTCGTGGCGGCCGGCTACTCGGGCTTCGCCGTGTGGCACATGGGCTACTCCGGCTCCGCGCCGCTGACCGCCGCCACCCCCGGCTCCTTCGTCGAGCGCCAGATCGGCTTCACGATCCCCATCGGCCAGACGATGTTCGCGTGGTGGAACCTGCTCGGCATCGTCGTCGCCATCGTCGTCATCGCCGCCACCGTCTGGGGGCTGCGGCCGCGGGAGGCCGATCCGGTCGTCGAGCTGCCCGAGGGCGCCCACCTGGCCGAGGAGGCCGAGACCGAGCTCGCGCACGACGGCACGCCCGCCGACCGGGTCGACTCCAATCGCGGTGTCACCCTGCTGCTCGGGCTCTTCCTGCTCGTCTACCTCGTCGTGTACTTCGCCGACGCCGGCTTCGCGTTGACCCTCGACATCGTCAACTGGACGTTCCTGTGCCTCATCCTGCTGCTCGTCGGCTCGCCGAAGGAGCTCGCCGGGCTCGTCGCGAACGCGGCGCGCAACGTCGGCGAGATCCTGCTGCAGTTCCCGCTGTACGCCGGGATCCTCGGCATCATGACCGGCACCGGCCTGGTCGCGGTGTTCAGCGACTTCTTCGTCTCGATCTCCACGCAGAGCACGCTGGGTCTGTGGGCCTTCCTCGCCGGCGGGCTCATCAACATCTTCGTGCCCAGCGGCGGCGGGCAGTTCGCCGTGCAGGCGCCGATCTTCCTGTCCGCCGCCGAACAGCTCGGCGTCGACCCCGGCATCGTCGTCATGGGCATCGCCTACGGCGACCAGTGGACCAACCTCATCCAGCCGTTCTGGGCGCTGCCGCTGCTCGCCATCGCCAACCTGCGGGTGCGCGACGTCATGGGCTACACGAGCGTCACGCTCATCACCAGCGGGCTCGTGTTCGGGGCCACGATGCTGCTCGCCGGATTCACGTCCTGAGCGCGAGGGCGGAGGGCTAGCGTGCTTTCGGTGAGCACCGACTCCCCGCCCTCCGCCGCCGGCCCCGCCGAGCCCACCGAGCCCACCGAGCCCACCGAGCCCACCGAGCCCACCGAGCCGACCGAGGAGCAGCGACGACCTCGCCCGCGCCGCCTCGGGCTGCTGCCCCGGGTGCTCATCGCGATCGTGCTCGGCATCGGGTGCGGGTTGTTCTTCCCGGACTGGCTCGTGCGGGTGTTCGCGACGTTCAACGCTCTGTTCAGCAACTACCTCGGGTTCGTCATCCCGCTCATCATCGTCGGGCTCATCACGCCCGCGATCTCCGAGCTCGGCAAGGGCGCGGGCAAGTGGCTGGGCGTCACCGCGGCGATCGCCTACGGCTCCACGCTGTTCGCCGGCTTTCTCGGCTACGCGGTGAGCATGGCGGTGCTGCCGAGCCTGCTCGCGGGGCGCAGCGTCGGCGCGGTGACCAACCCCGAGGACGCGCTGCTGGGCGCCTACTTCACGGTCGAGATGGCGCCGGTCTTCGGCGTGATGACCGCGCTGGTGCTCAGCTTCCTGCTCGGCGTGGCGCTGACGTTCCTGGACGGCAACGTCATCCACCGCTCGATGGTGGAGTTCCGCGACATCGTCAACATGGTCATCCGGGCCACGCTCATCCCGCTGCTGCCGCTGTACATCTTCGGGATCTTCCTCAACATGTCGGCCACCGGCGAGGCGTTCGCGATCATCTCGACGTTCCTCGGGGTGGTCGCCCTCGTGTTCGCGCTGACCGTCGTGCTGCTGCTCATCCAGTACACGGTCGCCGGCCTGTTCGCGCGCAAGAACCCGCTGGTCATGCTCAAGACGATGCTGCCCGCATACGCGACCGCGCTGGGCACGTCGTCGTCGGCGGCGACGATCCCCGTCACGCTGCGCCAGGCGATGAGAATGGGCGTCTCGGAGCCGGTGGCCTCCTTCGTCATCCCGCTGTGCGCGACGATCCACCTGGCGGGCTCGACGATCAAGATCACGACGTTCGCGCTGGCGATCATGGTGCTCTACGGCCTGCCGATCTCCCCGGGGGCCGTCGCGGGCTTCATCTTCATGCTCGGCATCACGATGGTCGCCGCCCCCGGCGTGCCGGGCGGCGCGATCATGACCGCCGCCGGCCTGCTGTCGAGCATGCTGGGCTTCAACGAGGCCCAGGTCGGTCTCATGATCGCCACGTACATCGCGATCGACTCCTTCGGCACCGCCACCAACGTCACCGGAGACGGTGCCATCGCCGCGATCATGGACCGGCTCGTCACCAAGGGGCGGGGAGTCGGCGAACGGGCGGCGCCGGACGGTGCACCGGCGTAACGCGGCCTGCCTGGCACCTCCGGCGGATTCGCCATTTCGACGATCCCGATGGAGCCTGCTCGGGCGCCAGTCGGCGAATCCGCTGGTCACGAGGCTGCCGCGCGAGCGCACCCCTCGACGCGGTAGTCGATATGGCGAAACGATCGCGGGCACCGTCGCCCGGGCCCTCCGGGAGATGCCTCCCGCCGCGCCGGTTGAATGCGGCCCGTTATCGCCCGCCCGTCATGCCCGGAATGAACGGTGCTCTCCGGCCCCCCGGAACAAGCCTGGGAAATTCCAGTTACGGCTCAGTTACACGGCCGTGATCGCCACTACCGTGCTCGCGTGACGAACGAGCACCAGGCGCCTGCGTCGGCGCCCAGCGGCCCCGAATCCACCCCGTCTCCCGCGCGCCGGCGACGACGGCTCGGGCTCCTGCCCCGGGTACTCATCGCGATCGTGCTGGGCATCATCTGCGGGTTGTTCTTCCCGGAGTGGGCGGTGCGGATCTTCGCGACCTTCAACGGGCTGTTCAGCAACTTCCTCAACTTCATCATCCCGCTGATCATCGTCGGCCTCATCACTCCGGCCATCCCCGAACTCGGCAAGGGCGCCGGCAAGTGGCTGGCCGTCACCGCCGCGATCGCCTACGGCTCCACGCTGTTCGCCGGCTTCCTCGGCTACGGGTCGGCCATGCTCGTGCTGCCGCACATCCTCGGGAGGGCCGACACCTCGGCGATCACCAATCCCGAGAAGGCGCTCTCGGAATCGTTCTTCACGATCGAGATGGATCCGGTGTTCGGCGTGATGACCGCGCTCGTGCTGAGCTTCGTCGTCGGCGTCGCGTTGACGTTCGTCGAGGGAAACGTCATCTCGCGCGGAATGCGTGAATTTCGCGAGATCGTCAACATGGTGATCCGCACGATCATCATGCCGCTGCTGCCGCTGTTCATCTTCGGCATCTTCCTCAACATGACGGCGGCCGGTCAGGCCTTCGCGATCATCTCCACGTTCCTCGGCGTCATCGTCTTCCTGTTCGTCATGTCGACGATGCTGCTCATCATTCAGTTCGTCGTCGCGAGCCTGTTCTTCAAGCGCAGCCCGTGGACGATGCTCACGACGATGCTGCCGGCCTACGCCACCGCCCTCGGCACCTCGTCGTCGGCGGCGACGATCCCAGTGACGCTGCGCCAGGCCATCCGGATGGGCGTCGCCGACCCCGTCGCCTCGTTCGTCATCCCGCTGTGCGCGACGATCCACCTCGGGGGCTCGACGATCAAGATCACGATCTTCGCGCTGGCGATCATGATGACGTTCGGCATGCCGATCACCCCGGGCGTCGTCATCGGCTTCATCTTCATGCTCGGCATCACGATGGTGGCGGCGCCCGGCGTGCCCGGCGGCGCGATCATGACCGCCGTCGGCATCATCGGCTCCATGCTCGGCTTCAACGAGGCCCAGCTCGGCCTCATCATCGCCCTGCACATCGCGGTCGACTCCTTCGGCACCGCCACCAACGTCACCGGAGACGGCGCCATCGCCGCCGTCATGCACCGCCTCATCACCGGCAAGGGCTACGACCCGAAGGCCGCCGGCGGCTCCACCGGATCGACCGGCTCGCTCGACTCGGCCGATACGCCCGGCTCCAGCGAACCGCGGCCCGCGCTCGCGTAGCGGCCTGTCGGTCGGTGCGGCTCGCGCATCTCACGCGTCGGGCTGCAGGGCCTTCAGGAGCCGGACCCGCTGCGACACCGCCTCCGCGTCACCGGCCGCGGCCAGGTCGATCGCGTCGTCGACGGTGCGCACGAGCGCCCAGGCGCGAGACCGGTCTTCGTCGATTCCGGCGGCGTCGCAGAGCCACCCGAGGCGGCAGCGGATGCTCCAGCGCAGCTCGCCCTCGGAGTCGCCGGCGGCCTCGGCCCAGCGGTTGTGCAGCGCCGGCCAGACGGCGAAGGTGGGCTCGGCCGCCATCGGCTTGGGGTCGATCGCGAGCCACTCGCGGCTGACCGGGTGGGCCAGCACGTTCTCGTAGTGCAGGTCGGTGTGCACCAGCCGGGCGTCGACGGCCTGCGCGTCGGCGGCCAGCTCGACCGCCAGCGCCCGGGCCTGCTCGAGGAAGCGGCGGGGCAGGTGCGGGGTGCCCTGGGTGGCACGGCCGGTGAAGTCGTCGACCCAGGCGCTGAGCGTGTCGAGCTGGGGGAGGGCCGGTCGGTCGAGCCGCGCCAGCAACCCGCCGATGATCTGGCAGGCGTCGTACTCGTCGACGCCGGTGAGGTCGGAGTCGGGGTCGAGACGTTCCAGGAGCAGCGCGTCCTCGCTCGGGTAGGCCGCGAGGAGGCGGACCGCGCCGTCTCCCGACCAGGCTCGCAGCGCGAGATGCTCGTGCCGGGACTCCCGGTGCGGCCACGTGAGCTTGAGAGCGGCGGGTGTGCCGTCGCGCCGCGTCACCGGCAGGACGAGCGCGCACTCGCCGAACCGTGCGGGGGCGTCGTCGATCGTCAGCTCCCAGCGGCGGGCGGCGGTGTCGACGAGCCCGGGCAGGCGGTGCAGCCAGCTGTCGCCGTCGGGCCCGCCGGGCGCCGCGGGGCGACCCGCGAGCGCCCGCGCGAAGGCGTCGGGGATCCGCCCGCCGCCCGCGACCTGTCCGCGCTGTGCCATCCGGGCAGTCTCACACGTCGAGCACCCCAACCCGAGCGGGGCCGCGGCTCGCTCGCACGCCCGGCGCCCTCGGCCCGGCTCGGCCCGGCTCGGCCCGGCTCGGCCAGGCTCCGCTCGGCTGAGCGGCGCCCGCAGCACGACCCGTCTTGACCTGAGAACTGCGTGTCATGGTGAGGACTGCGGCACGAACAGCAGTTCTCACCACGACACGCGGTTCTCAGCGACGTTGGGTGGGGACGTTGGGTGGGGACGTTGGGCGGGGCGCTACGTCAGCAGCGTCCGCCCGATCCAGTCGCCCGGGGCGCAGCCGGGGGGCACGGCGTAGGCCGCGGAGC
>JBDIAM010000239.1:0-5643 GCA_039812445.1 Piscicoccus intestinalis
CTGCGGCGTCTGTGCCGTCTGCGCCCCCTGTGGCTGCCGTGGCCGCGGCGACCAACCGCGCGCCGGCGGCCGGGGAATCGTCGGGCCAGGGGCCGGGCACCTCGACGAGCCGGGCGTCCACGCCGAGGCCACGCAGCGCGTCGACCAGGCGCCGGTCGTAGATGTTGCCGCCGGTCGGGGCCTGCACCCCGGCGGGCGCGAGGAGCACGAGCCGGCCCGACCGCGCCGGCGCGGCTGCCGTCATGCCAGGTCGCGGCTGTAGGTGGCCCAGGCGTCGGGGTGTTCCCGCAGCGTCGCGGCGACCCGGCTCAGGCCCTGGCGGGTGTCACCGGGCAGCCGGTCGACGAGCTCGTCGACGACGTACCGGGCCAGCGCCTCGGTCGTCGTCAGCGTGCCCGCGAACCGCGGATGCTCGTCGAGGTTGCGGTAGGTCAGCTCGCCGGTGATCTCCTGCAACGCCGTGGTGGCCAGGCCGATGTCGATGACGATCCCGGAGTCGGACAGCTCCGCCCGCTCGAACGTCGCCTCGACGACGTAGGTGGCGCCGTGCAGCGCCTGCGCCGGCCCGAAGTCGGGGTGCGGCAGGCTGTGGGCGATCATCATGTGGCTGCAGACCGTGACGCTGAACACCTTCGCCACTGTAGGCGCGGACCCCGCCTCCGGCCTCCCGACGCCAGCCGCTGCAGACCCACCCAACGAGTCGACGGAACACCGACGAGGAGACTGAACACCGCGGAGTCGATGGCACACCGCCGATCGGCCGGGCTGACCGACGGGCCGGCCGACGGGCGGCCGGGCGCCCCCTGACGTAGGGTCGGCATCTCGACACGCAGACGCAGGAGTGGGGCCATGGCCAAGAAGACGACGCCGTCGGGCAAGCGGATCCTCGTGGTGGTCACGAGCGCGGAGGAGTACTCGGCGGCCGGGTACCGCACGGGGCTGTGGCTCGGTGAGCTGACGCACTTCTACGACGTCGTCACCGACGCCGGCCACGAGGTGGTCATCGCGTCGATCACCGGTGGCCGGGTGCCGCTGGACCCCGAGAGCCTGAGCACGCTCATGCTCAAGCAGGGCGACACCGGAAAGCGCTACCGCGACCGGGCGTTCATGGATCTGCTCGACGACACCGTCAGCGTGCACGACGTCGTCGGCGAGGACTTCGACGCGATCTACCTCACCGGCGGCCACGGCACGATGTTCGACTTCCCGAACAACCCCGACCTGGCCCGGCTCATCCAGCGACTCGACGCGCAGGGCAAGGTCGTCTCGGCGGTCTGCCACGGTCCCGCCGGGTTCCTCGGGGTGCGCCGCCAAGACGGCACCCCGCTGCTGCAGGGCCGCCAGGTGACCGGCTTCAGCTGGCCCGAGGAGAAGCTCGCCGGCCGCGCGAAGGTCGTGCCGTTCCGGCTCGACGACCGCCTGCGCGGGGAGGGCGCCGACTACAAGAAGGCGCTGCGCCCCCTGGCCTCGAACGTCGTCGTCGACGGCCGACTCGTCACCGGGCAGAACCCCACCAGCGCGAGCGGCGTGGCGAAGAAGGTCGTCAAGCTCCTCAAGAAGGGCTGACCCGCGGGTACGTGATCCGCCCGTCGTCCGCGACGACCGGCGTCGCGCCCCACTGGCCGAGTTCGTGCAGGCGCGGCCGACCGTCGGTGAACAGGTGCCACACCTGCCAGCCGGCGGCGGTGAGGGTGTTGGCGATGACCGAGCGGTGGCACCGCCACGGCATCGGCTCCCCGCACAGGATCGCCACCCGCCGTTCCCGCGCCAGACCGGTGAGTCGGTCGATGCCCGCCCGGTATTCGTCGCTGAGCGTGTAGTCGGCGTAGTTGCGAAAGCTCGCGTTCTCCCAGCCGGCGTTGAGTGCCGGGTCGACCGGTTGCTTGCGTCGGCGGCCGCCGAGCTCGGCCAGGTGCACGTAGTCGATGCCGTCGTCGGCGAGCCAGGTCGGCATCTGCTCGCGGTCGAACTGCGGGCTGCGCCGCGAGCCGGGCAGCGAGCGCACGTCGGCGACGAGCTCGATGCCCGCCTCGTCGAGGGGGCGCAGGAAGACGTCCCGGGGGCAGGTCCAGTGCCCGATGGTCCAGATGGTCGGCGCGCTCACCCCCGCGATTCTGCCCGCCGGGCGGTCGGGGCACGAACCCGGCGTCACGACGGGGGCGGCGCTGCCCCCGCAAGATAGTGGGAGATCCGCCCGCGCAGTCGCGGCAGATCTGCCGCTCTCTTCGGCGTCAGGACACGGCCTACCCCGTTTGGCAGGCTGGCCTCCTGAGCTTCGCGAAGGGGGACGCAACCATGAGCACAACCGACCTCGACGTCGCCGTCATCGGCGCCGGCATCTCCGGTATCGGAGCCGGTCACTACCTGCGCGAGCTGCTGCCCGAGGTCAGCTTCACGATCCTCGAGGCCCGCGACGCGATCGGCGGCACATGGGACCTGTTCCGCTACCCCGGCATCCGCTCGGACTCCGACCTGTTCACGTTCGGCTACGAGTTCAAGCCGTGGACCGGTGACTCGATCGCCACCGGCGACGCCATCTTGTCCTATCTGCATGACACAGTGCGGGAGAGCGGGCTGAGCGACCACATCCGGTTCGGGCACCGCGTGGTCGGGATGTCGTGGAGCAGCGAGCACGCCCGGTGGACCCTGGAGGTCGAGCGCACCGGCTCCGGCGAGCGGGAGAGCCTGACCGCCCGGTGGGTCTTCGGCGCGACCGGCTACTACGACTACGAGCAGGGCTTCGCGCCGCGCTTCGAGGGACAGGACGACTTCGCGGGAACGCTCGTGCACCCGCAGCGCTGGCCGCACGACCTCGACTACGTCGGCAGGCGCATCGTCGTCATCGGCAGCGGCGCGACGGCGGTCACGCTGGTGCCCGCGCTCGCCGAGCGCGCCGAGGTGACGATGCTGCAGCGCACCCCGAGCTACGTGTTGCCGGTGCCGACTCGCGACCCCCTCGCCGACGCGTTGATCCGCGTGCTCGGACCACGCCGCGGGCACGCTCTCGCTCGCAGCATGAATATCGCTCGGCAGCAAGGGGTTTGGCGGTTCTGTCGGCGTTACCCGAAGGCGGCCCGGCGCATCATCAGGCGGCTTACCGTCTCCCAGCTGCCGGACGGTTTCGACGTCGACACCCACTTCAACCCGCCGTACGACCCGTGGGACCAGCGGCTGTGCACCGTGCCCGACGGCGACCTCTTCCGGGTCATCCGCGAGGGCCGCGCCGATGTCGTCACCGACGGCATCGACCGGTTCACGGCGGGTGGTGTGCGCTTGACCTCCGGGCGCGAGCTGGCGGCCGACATCATCGTCACCGCGACCGGGCTGCGGCTGCTGCCGTTCGCCGGCCTCGATCTCGTCGTCGACGGCGAGGTGGTGCGGCTGCCCGACCGCACGGCGTACAAGGGCATGATGCTCAGCGGCGTGCCGAACTTCGCGTTCTCGATCGGCTACACGAACTCCTCGTGGACCCTGAAGGTCGGCCTGTTGTGCGAGCACTTCTGCCGGCTCCTGCGGCTCATGCGCGACCAGGGGTACGTGGCGTGCGCGCCGATCGCCGACGAGTCCGCCCGGCCCGCGCGGCCGCTGCTGGACTTCGGCGCCGGTTACGTGCGGCGGGCCGCCGACCGCCTCCCGGTGCAGGGGCCGCGGGCACCCTGGCAGATGTCGATGAGCTACTACGCCGACGCCCGGGTGCTGCGCCGCGGCCCGCTGCTCGACGAGCACCTGCGCTTCGCCCGGCCCGGTGAGCGGTTGCCGCTCGAGACCGCGCGTTCGGAGCCGGTGCCGTCATGACCCCGCCCGCCGGTCGCGTCGTCGCGGCGATCACGGGCGCCGGCTCGGGCATCGGGCGCGCTCTGGCGGTCGAGTTGGCCCGGCGCGGCGCCGATCTCGCGCTCAGCGACATCGACGCGGGCGGCCTGGCCACCACGCGGACCCAGGCGGAGGCCACCGGTGCGAGCGTGCACACGGCGGTCGCCGACGTCGCCGACCGCGCGGCGGTCGCCGCCTGGGCGCGGGACGTCGTCGGTCACTTCGGGGTCGTGCACCAGCTGTACAACAACGCCGGCGTCGCCTTTCGCGGCGGCCGGGTGCTCGACTCCGACGACGACGCCATCGAGCAGACGTTGCAGATCAACCTCTGGGGGGTCATCCACGGCACGAAGGAGTTTCTCCCGCACCTCATCGCCTCCGGCGCAGGCGCACTCGTCAACGTCTCCAGCCTCAACGGCCTGCTGGCCCAGCCGGGGCTCGCGCCGTACTGCGCGTCGAAGTTCGCGGTCCGCGGCTTCACGGAGGCGGTGCGCGCGGAGATGCTCGCCGACGGCCACCCGGTGTTCGTGGCCGTCGTGCACCCCGGCGGGGTGAAGACCAACATCGCGACCGCCGCCCTGGAGGCGGCCCGCCGCGCCGGGTCGACCGTGACCCCGGAGCAGGAGGCGCGCACCCGCTTCTACAGCGAACGGTTCTTCCGCACGAGCGCCCCGGCCGCGGCCCGCATCATTCTCGACGGCGTGCAGGCCCGGCGGCCAAGGATTCTCGTCGGCCCCGACGCCCGGTTCGTCGACGTCGCCACCCGCCTGGCACCCCGGTTCGCGCTGCGCCGCACCGTCACGGTGGAACGACTCATGCGCCGCGGCTGGTCGTGACCCGCTACAGGAGCGGGCCGAGCATCCCGACCGCGTTCTGCACGAGGCGGTACCGCAGCGGCCAGGCCGCCACGGCCTCGGGGTCGACGCGGTGGGAGACCGACAGGTAGGAGTCCTGGCGCGCGCGGACCTGCGCGACGACGTCGCGGTCGACGACGACCATGTTGTTCTCGAAGTTCAGCTGCAGGCTGCGCCGGTCCATGTTGGCCGAGCCGACGAGGGCGATCTGTCCGTCGAGGGTGATCGTCTTGGTGTGCAGCAGCCCCAGCGGGTATTCGTAGACCTGCACCCCCGCCTCGAGCAGCGAGGGATAGGTGCTGCGGCACGAGGCGCCGACGAGCGGGGAGTTGTTGCGCTCGGGAAACACAATGGTGGTCGTCACGCCGCGGCGCGGCGCGGCGCAGATCGCCCGCAGCAGGGCCGCGTCGGGCACGAAGTACGGCGTCGTGATGACCAGGTCGTCGCGGGCGGCGAAGATCGTCGCGACGAACATGTCCGACATCGCGTCGTCGAGCGTCGTGGGCCCCGTGCCGAACATCTGCGCGACCGCCCCGCCCTCGACGGTCTGCGGCTCGGGCTGCGCCGTCGGTAGGTCCTCCAGCGACGACTCGCCGGTCTCGGCGATCCACGAGGTGAGGAAGATGTACTGCTCCTGTCGCACAATCGGCCCCTCGCAGCGCAGCCAGATGTCGATCCACGGCGCGTACTTCGGGGCCACCCGGAACTGCGGATCCGCGCAGTTCTGCGAGCCGCAGTAGGCGATGGCGTTGTCGATGACGACGATCTTGCGGTGGTTGCGCAGGTCGACGCGCCCGATCGCGAGGTGCCCGAGGCGGGGGATGTCGTTGAGGGTGGCGTGCACGTGCACGCCCGCGTCCTGCAACTGTTTCCAGCGCGCGGAGTGGATGAACGCGTGCGAGCCGAGGTCGTCGACCATGACGCGGCACTGCACGCCGCGGCGGGCGGCGGCGCACACGGCGTCGGCGACCTTGCC
>JBDIAM010000240.1:0-5625 GCA_039812445.1 Piscicoccus intestinalis
CCGGTCATGTGTGGGACGAGGTTGCCCCCGAGCGCGACGTTGATGAGTTGCATCCCTCGGCAGACCCCGAGTACCGGCGTGCCGACCTCGACCGCCTGACGGACCACCGCGAGCTGCGCACGATCCGCTTCCGGCTCATGGCTGCCGCTGCCGGGATACGTGGATGGCCCGTCGTAGAAGCGTGGATCCACGTCCTCGCCGCCCATGATCACGATCGCATCGCTCGCCCGGGCCGCCGCAAGGCTCTCCGCGAGGGGCACCTCGGCGCTCGGAACGAGACTCGCCCGCGCGCCGACCTGCTCCAGGCTCTCGAGGGTGCGTGCGTTCAAGGCATCCACCTGTGCTTGAAGCTCCGGGGCATGGGGGCGTGTCGACCGCAGATGGAACACGGCGATGTCGCAACCAGGCAACTCGTCTCCTCTTCACGACCTGACGCAGCAGGGATCAGTCCGACGTCGATGGTGCTCGACCCGAGGAACTGTGCCAGTGGTAAAGATATTCTGGCGCAGACGCCGCGAGACAGACCCGCGGGTGCAGCCCGGCCTGGTCAGCCCGTCAGCGCGGTCGCGAGTCGGTTGGCGGCTCCTGCGTCGGGGTACGGCAGGAACAGCGACGGTTCGGCCAGCTCGATCTCCAGCACCTGCGAGGTGCCGTCGTCCGCGCGCACCGGGTCGACGCGGCCGTAAGGCAGGGGCCCGAGTCGCTCGGTGACCAGAAGACCGTTGTTCAAGCCAACGACATCACTGGTTTGAGTTCCAGATTCCGCTGGCCGTGAAGCGCCCCAGGTTAGGGCTCACCCGGAACTGAGCACAGTCCGTGCACCGCTACAGCGAAGCATGGACCCCGGGTAGTCCCAAAGTAGATCCGTCTGCGTCCGTGTGATCGAGTTCACGCCGCAGAGTGAACCGCGCGGTGACCCGGGTATCCTCTGGATATGTCGAAGCGTGCCGTGACGCCGGAGGCAACGGTCCTGCGTGAGCTGCTCGACTCGCGCCACGACGACTTCCGAGCTCTGCTGGACAAGTACTCGGCGACGAATCCGAAGCTCTTCGGTTCGATCGCACGCGGCATCGCTCACGAGGAGAGTGACATCGACATCCTCGTCGAGATGGATCCCGCCGACGGCAACCTGCTCATGCGTGCCTCGGGGCTCATGGAAGAGACCCGAGAACTGTTCGGTCGCGACGACATCGACGTGTTCCCGGTGCAGCTCCTGAAGGGACGCATCTCGGCCGCGGCCTTGGCTGACGCGATCGCACTGTGACCCGCAGAACCGATCAGCGGGTCGCCGACATCCTGGACGCCATCGATCGGTGTCGGCGCTACGTCGGCATGCTCGCTGCAGACAATCCCGACCTCGCCGACATGGCAGAGGATGCCATTGAGCGCAACCTCCAGATCATCGGCGAGGCAGCGAAGTACCTGCCGCCGAGCGTCACCGACGCCCACCCAGAGATCGCCTGGCCACAGATACGTGGGTTCCGCAACATCCTGGTGCATCGGTACTTCGGGGTCGAACGTGATGTCGTCCGCGACGTCGTCGAGACCCATCTCTCGCCGCTGGCCGACGCGCTGGGCAGCGCTGCCGCGCCGCGGTCGCGACCAGAAGATTCGTGACGAGCGCCCCGTGCGTCCTGCGGCGTCAGGGTGTCTCCCGGTGCTCGCTCAGTCGGACGGCGTCGAACCGGCGTTCGCAGCCATGCGCCCGTGCGGATCGAGGCGACTGAGCATCGCTGCTGCGATAGCCGCCAGCTGGTCGACCTGCCGGGGGTCGAGCACGTCGAAGACGAACCGGCGCACCGCCTCCACGTGACCGGGTGCGGCGGCCACCAGCGTCTCCCAGCCCTCGTCGGTCAACGTGACATTCGTGGCGCGGCCGTCCTGCGGGGAACGCGAGCGGCGGACCAGCTTGCGCTTCTCGAGCTGCGTGATCACCCGCGACAGCCTCGGCAGCGTCGCGTTGGTCCGGGCCGCCAGGTCGCTCATGCGCAGCACGCGACCCGGCGCCTCGGACAGCATCGCCAACGTGAAGTACTCGAAGTGCGTCAGATGCGAATCGGCGCTCAGCTGCGCGTCCAGCGCTGCGGGCAGCAGTTCGAGCACGGCGCTGAGCCGCACCCACGCCGCCCGCTCGTCTGCCGAGAGCCACTTCGTCGTCGCCATCACCTCAGCGTACCTAGAAGTTGTACCTGCAACCAATCTGTGGGTAGAGTCGGTTGCATCTACAACAAATGGTTCTGGGACAGGCCCCGGGACGCCACGGAGGAGCTCATCATGACGAACGTCACCATCTTCGGGTCCGGCACCATGGGTACCGCCATCTCCGGCGTGCTGGAGGCCGGCGGCGCGCAGCTGCAGCACATCGGTTCCGACGGCGCCGGCACGGTGACCGGCGACGTCGTCGTGCTCGCCGTTCCGTACCCGGCTCTGAAGGACATCGTGGCCAGCCACGGTGAGCAGCTCGCCGGCAAGATCGTCGTCGACATCACCAACCCGCTCGACTTCTCCACCTTCGACTCCCTCGTGGTCCCCGACGGCAGCTCGGCCACCGCCGAACTCGCCGAGGACCTGCCGAACTCGACGGTGCTCAAGGCCTTCAACACGACCTTTGCCGCCACCCTGGCGAGCAAGAAGATCGGCACCGCGGACACCACCGTGCTCATCGCGGGCGACGACGAGTCGGCCAAGACGACGCTGGCCTCCCTGATCACCGCCGGCGGCCTGCAGGCGATCGACGCCGGCTCCCTCAAGCGCGCGCACGAACTGGAGGCCCTCGGCTTCCTTCAGCTCACCCTCGCTGCCGCCGAGAAGATCGGCTGGACCGGGGGATTCGCGACCGTTCGCTGAGCGTCGGTCACGTAGGCAGCGGCCGGCCGGTCGGTCGGTCGCGCGCCGGCAGGGACTCCACGACGAGGTCGTAGGAGTCCTGGACGAGGGCCTGCACGAGGTCGAGGGTGATGTCGGGCCCCGGCGTCGCCGTGATCCAGTGCCGCTTGTTCAGGTAGCGGCCGGGTTGCACGCTGTCGTGCTCGGCGACCAGTGCCTGGACGTCCGCGGGCTCCGCCTTGACCGTGATGAACGGCTGGTCCGGGTCCTCGGTCACGATGAGGAAGACCCGTCCGGCGACCTTGAAGACCTGCAGCGTGTCGGTGAACGGGTAGCCCTCCGTCACGCCGGGTAGCGAGCGGGCCGTCTCGCGGGCTCGGTCTTGCAGGGGGAACGTCTGGTGGTCCACCCGTCGAGTCTCCCGCAGGTGCTCCGCGGGTCCCGGTCAGCCACCGCGCCGACCGTGACTCCCCGCCGGGCAAGCGTCGTCAGGGCCGGTCCAGTCCGGCGACGAAGGCGCCGAGGCGCTCGATGCCCTCGGCCAGTGCGGCGCGGGACGGAGCGTAGGAGAGCCGCACGTGGGAGTCGGCGGTACCGGCTCCGAAGTCGCGGCCGGGCGTCAGCGCGACGTGCGCCTCCTGGAGCGCGCGGCGGCAGAACTCCCAGGAGTCCAAGCCGGTGTCGGTCACGTCGAAGTACACGTAGAACGCCCCGTCGGGCGGCACCGGCACCGGCAGCCCGATGCGCGTGAGCCCCTCGAGCACGATCTCGCGGCGCGCGAGGAGTTCGAGGCGCCGGTCGTCGCATTCGGCGATGACCTCGGGGGCGAAGCACGCGAGCGCGGCCTCCTGCGCGGGCGCCGACGCGCAGATGTAGTAGTTCATCTCCATCCGCTCGACGGCCTGCGCGAGCTCCGGCGGCAGCACGCACCAGCCGAGCCGCCAGCCGGTCATGCCGAAGTACTTCGAGAAGCTGTTGATGACGACGGCGTGCGGATCGGCGCCCAGGATCGTGCGGGCCGGCGTGCCGTCCGGAGCCGGGTCGGCGAGGTTGAGGTAGATCTCGTCGACGATGCGCCACGCCCCGCGGTCGCGGGCCAACTCGCTGACGGCGACGAGCTCATCGAACGGGATCGACGTGCCGGTCGGGTTCGACGGAGTCGCGACCATGACCGCGGACGTGCTTGTGCTCCAAGCCTTTTCGACGCCGGCAACGTCGAGTTGGTAGCGGGTCTGCGCGGTCGTCGGCACGGCGGCCACGCGCCCGCCGAAGGCCGCGACCATCTGGCGGTTGCACGGGTAGGAGGGGTCGGCCATGACCACCTCGTCACCGGGATCGGTCGTCGCGGCGAGCACGAGCATGAGCGCCGCCGAGGCGCCCGCGGTGATCGCGATGCGCGCCGGGTCGAGTTGCACGCCGTGCCGGTCGGCGTAGAAACCCGCGATCGCCTCGCGCAGGTCGGGGCGGCCCATCGCCACCGTGTACGGGTGCGGCCGGCCGTCCATCGCGTCCCGCATCGCCGACCGGACCGCCTCCGGGGCGCCGAAACTCGGCTCCCCGATGCTCAGCTTGACGACGTCGTGGCCCTGCGCCTCCAGCGCCGCGGCCTGCGCCCCGAACGACATCGCGTAGAACGGCTCCACCGCCCGGGCGCGCTGGGAGAGCTTCACGGTGACTCCTGTCGGTCGGTCCTGCCCCGCCAGGCTAACCGGGGGCTCGGACGCGCTCTGCGGGGTGGTCTGTGGTCCAAGAGCCTGCCCGCCACTTGTGGCTGCAGGGGTTTACGCACGAGGCACAGCAGCGATATTTACCGGGATCGGCTTCGGGCGACGTTCTTCGACTATCTGAGGTGAGGTGATCGAGATGACAAGAGCGGAAAGCGTCGTCACCGGGCTGGATCAGCTCGGCCCGGCGACCCGCCCGGCGCGTGATGCGGCATCACTGCGCAGGGTCATCGCCGCACGCGCTGGGGTTGAGGCCGCAGAGCGCGAACTGCGCGAGGCGGTTCGGGCGGCCCGCTCTGCCGGCGATTCTTGGACTGTCATCGGCGCCGCCCTCGATGTGACTCGCCAGGCGGCACAGAAGCGTTTCGGGGACTGAGCCGTTCGCGCCCAAGCTGCGCTTCCGTTCGCCGTGGGCCCGATGACGAGCGCGCCCCGACGACCGCGAGAACTGCGTGTCGTGTTCAGAACTGCGGCACGGACTGCAGTTCTGAGCACGACACGCAGTTTTCAGGGAAGTAAGGGGCTCAGGGGAGGAGGGCGGGGAAGACGAGGGTGGTGGTGAGCGCGCCGAGGGCGGCGCCGGCGAGCACCTGCGGGAGGCTGTGCCGGCCGGCCCGCACGCGGGCCCAGCCGACGGCGGCGACGACGGGCAGGGTGCCGAGGAGACTGACCGGTCCGAACACGAACGTCGTCACGGTCGCGCAGGTCGCGGCCACGGCGGCGTGCACGCTGGCCTTCCACCAGCGCGTGACCAGCGCCATGACGCACAGCCCGGCGAGGATCGTCACGACGAGCGCGACGAGCCGGTCCGGTGCGCCGAGCAGCATGAGCGCCGCGAGGGTCAGCACGACGCATCCGGCGGCGACGAGCATTGGCGTGTGCCGCTGTTCGCGCATGACGAGCTGGCGGTCGCGCACCCGGCCGGTGCGCACGAGCAGGCGCAGCACCGCCTCCGGGGCGAGGGCGCAGCCGGCGATCGCGGCCAGCGCCCAGGCGGCTCCGATCCACGGCGACGGATGCGACGCCGCGCCGACGGCCAGCAGCAGCACGCCGACGAGCAGCAGCGGGTCGAAGA
>JBDIAM010000241.1:0-5614 GCA_039812445.1 Piscicoccus intestinalis
TTCTTCTCGCCGGTGATCGCGGCGTAGGTGGCGCCGGCGATGATGGCGCCGAGGATCGGCGCGACCCAGAAGAGCCACAGCTGAGCCGGGGCGTCGCCACCGTTGAAGAAGGCGACCGCGGTGGAGCGGGCCGGGTTAACGGAGGTGTTGGTCACCGGGATCGAGATGAGGTGGATGAGCGTCAGGCCCAGGCCGATCGCGATCGGGGCGAAGCCGACCGGAGCGCGGCCGTCGGTGGCGCCCAGGATGATGTAGAGGAAGAAGGCGGTGAGCAGGGCCTCGATGACGAAGGCGGCGAGCAGGCCGTAGCCGTTCGGGGAGGCCTCGCCGTAGCCGTTGGCGGCGAAGTTGCCGGCGGCGGTGAAGCCCTCCTTGCCGGTGGCGATGACGTAGAGCGCGACACCGGCGACGAGGCCGGCGACGACCTGGGTGATGACGTAGGCGGGCACGTCCTTCCAGGCGAAGCGCTTGGCGACCGCGCAGCCGATCGTGACGGCCGGGTTGAAGTGGCCACCGGAGACGTGGCCGACGGCGTAGGCCATCGTGAGCACCGTGAGGCCGAAGGCCAGGGCGACGCCGACGAAGCCGATGCCCATGTTGACGGGGTCGGTCTGGTGCATGACGTGGGCCGCGAAGATCGCGCTGCCGCAACCGCCGAAGACGAGCCAGAAGGTGCCGAGGGCCTCGGCGCCCAGGCGATGCGCGAGGGCAGGAGTTTGCATGATGAGATTCCTTGAAGCTGAAGAGAACTCTTGTTAGGTGCCGGTCTCATTGTGCGACAGGCGGGGTCCCCCCGGGCCATGTCGCGGCCGAACACAAGGACGCACGCTACATGCTCGATCGGGCGCGAACGGACTCATTCCTATTGTTGGACGTGTCTGAACGTGTCTGTCTTTCATGATGAGACATGTTCGGCTGAATCGGGGTTCACGCGTGCGTCACGTGCCCTTCGGCCGATCGTCGGCCGACCTTCGTCCGGTCGGCCGACGAGTCCGAATTCGCCTGTCAGCGGCGGCGACCGAACAGCCTCTTGAAGAAGCCGCCCTGCTGCTCCTCCTCGGCGGGCTTGTGTTCGGGCGCCCGCTCCTCGGCCGGCTCCGGCGTCTGCTTCCGGGTCTCCTCCGACGTCTGCGGAGCCGGTTCCTCGGCTCGCGGAGCCTGCGCGGCCGGTTTCGGAGTCGGTTCGGCCGCCTGTTCCGGCCGATCAGTCTGATCCGCAGTGGCGGGCTGGCCGAGCTGGCCTACCGAGGGTACGAAGCGGCCGTCGTCGGCGTCGGCCTCGGGGGCGCGCTCCGGCGCGGCCCAGCGCGGCGCCTCCGCAGGCGGCACGGTCGTGCCCGCCTCGGCCGGCTCGGCGGGCTCGGCGGGCTCCGGGCGTGCGGTGGCCACGGGCTCGTCGACGGCGGCGACCGCCGGATCGGCGACCGGAGCGACCGGCTCAGGGCTCTCGGCGACCGGCTCGGCGACCGGCTCGGCGACCGGCTCCACCACCGCCGCTTCGGCAACGGACGCACGGGCCTCGGCGACCGGCTCCAGCGCGGGCTCGGGCTCGGCGACCGGGGCCGGCTCCAATGCAGGCTCCGGCTCGACGATCGGGGCAGGCTCGAACTCGGGCTCGGGCTCGACGATCGGCGCCGGCTCCGCAGCAGGTTCGGGGCCAGGCTCGGTGGCCGGGACCTCGACGGCAGCAGCAGGCGTCGGGGCGGCAGGCGCCGGAGCGGACGCGGGGGCGTCGGCGAACGGGTCGGCCTCGTCCATACCGACGAACGCCTTGGCCTCCTCGGAGAAGACGTAGACACCGCGGCGCGCGGCGAGCGCGCGCATGAGGGCGTCGGCGTCGGCGGCGTGGGTGCCGTCGGGGTCCGCGTCGCCGGAGGCGTCGATCATCGTGCTGCACCGCGAGATGCGCCGCCGTCGGATCGTCGGGGCGTAGCTCGCGTAGCGTTCCCCGAGCCCCTCGGACTCGTCGTCGTACCAGAACGTGAACGCGTAGTCGCCGAGCCGGACGACGGCCTGCAGCGCGCCCTCCTCGACGGTCGGGGCGGGTTCGCGGCCCGCGAAGACCTCGGCGACGACCGCCTCCAGCTCGGTGCGGGGCAGGGTCTGCGCGTCGGTCGCGAAGACGAGGTGCGGATAGGCGTTCGCTGGCATGGTCCCCATCTTCGCTCATGGTCGGTAGGGTCGGGTCAAGCCCGCCACGCCCATGTGGCTCCGCCCATCCGTCACCACCCGGTCCAGGCCCGCGAGCACCTCGACGAGACATCCCCATCCATTACCTGGCCGCGAGGTCGATGAGCGCCGCAGTCGCCGGTTTGTGCCGGGCACCCGCAGATATCTCGATATCAAGGTATCTTGGGTCTACCCCACGTCGACGAAGGAGCCTCGAAGGTGACCGAAGCGAAAGCACAACAGATCGTCTGGACGCAGATCGACGAGGCCCCGGCTCTCGCCAGCTGGTCCTTTCTCCCGATCGTCCGCGGCTTCGCGGCCGGCACCGGCATCGACGTCGTCAGCAGCGACATCTCGCTGGCCGGCCGCATCCTCGCGCAGTTCCCGGACCGCCTGAGCGACGACCAGCGCATCGGCGACAACCTTGCCGAACTCGGCGCCCTGACGCAGAGCCCGGACGCCAACATCATCAAGCTGCCGAACATCTCCGCCTCGATCCCGCAGCTCAAGGCGGCGATCAAAGAGTTGCAGGAGCAGGGCTACGACATCCCGGCGTTCCCCGACGACCCGCAGACCGACGAGGAAAAGGCCACCGCCGAGGCTTACTCCAAGGTGCTCGGCTCCGCCGTCAACCCGGTGCTGCGCGAGGGCAACTCCGACCGGCGGGCGCCCGCCTCCGTGAAGAACTTCGCGAAGAAGCACCCGCACCGTCTCGGCCCGTGGTCGGCGGACAACAAGGCGCGCGTGGCCTCGATGACCGCCGGCGACTTCTACGGCAACGAGAAGTCGGTCGTCGTCTCCAAGGCCGACACCCTGAGCATCGAGTTCTCGGGCAGCGAGGGCACCCAAGTGCTCAAGGACGGCGTCGCGGTGCTCGACGGCGAGATCGTCAGCACGACGTTCATGTCGGCCGCCGCGCTGCAGGCCTTCTACGCCAAGCAGATCGAGGTGGCCAAGGCCGAGGGCCTGCTGCTCTCGCTGCACCTGAAGGCCACGATGATGAAGGTCTCCGACCCGGTGCTGTTCGGCTACGGGGTCAAGGCGTTCTTCAAGCCGGTCTTCGACAAGCACGCCCAGACGTTCGAGGAGCTCGGGGCCAACGCCAACGTCGGCTTCGGGGCCCTGCTCGAGCAGCTCAAGGAGCTGCCGGAGGACAAGCGCGCGGAGATCGAGGCCGACATCGAGGCCTGCTACGCCGATCGCCCCAAGCTGGCGATGGTCGACTCCGACCGCGGCATCACCAACCTGCACGTGCCCAGCGACGTCATCATCGACGCCTCGATGCCGGTCGTCGTGCGCGACTCGGGCCAGATGTGGAACGCCGAGGGCGGCCAGCAGGAGACGCTGGCGATGGTGCCCGACCGCTCCTACGGCCCGATGTACGCGGAGGTCTTCGAGGACTGCAAGCGCAACGGTGCCCTCGACCCGGCGACGATGGGCTCGGTGCCCAACGTCGGGCTCATGGCCCAGAAGGCCGAGGAGTACGGCTCGCACCCGACGACGTTCGTCATGCCGGCCGCCGGCACCGTCAAGGTGAAGATGTCGGACGGCTCCGTGCTCAGCTCGCACACCGTCGAAGAGGGCGACATCTGGCGGATGAGCCGGGTGCGCGACATCCCGATCCAGGACTGGGTCAAGCTCGCCGTCACCCGGGCCACGGCGACCGGCGCCCCGGCCTGCTTCTACCTCGACGACAAGCGCGCCCACGACCGCAACGTCATCGCCAAGGTCAACAAGTACCTGCCGCAGCACGACACCGAGGGCGTCGAGATCGTCATCAAGCCCCCGGTCGAGGCGATGCGGTACTGCCTGGAGCGGATCCGGCGCGGCGAGGACACCATCTCGGTGACGGGCAACGTGCTGCGCGACTACCTCACCGACCTGTTCCCGATCCTCGAGCTCGGCACGAGCGCCAAGATGCTCTCGGTCGTGCCGCTGCTGGCCGGGGGTGGCCTCTTCGAGACCGGAGCCGGTGGCTCGGCCCCCAAGCACGTGCAGCAGTTCCTCAAGGAGGACTACCTGCGCTGGGACAGCCTCGGTGAGTTCTCCGCGCTCGGGGCGAGCCTGGAGCACCTCGGCGGGCACTACGGCAACGGCAAGGCGCTCGTGCTCGCCAAGACGCTCGACGCGGCGATCGCCAAGTTCCTCGAGGAGAACAAGTCGCCGGCCCGCAAGCTGGGCTCGATCGACAACCGCGGCAGCCACTTCTACCTCGCGCTGTACTGGGCCCAGGCCCTGGCCGCGCAGGACGAGGACGCCGAGCTCAAGGAGCGCTTCGGTGGCGTGGCCCAGGAGCTGGCCGACAAGGAGGACCAGATCAACGAGGAGCTGCTCGGCGCCCAGGGTCACCCGGTCGACCTCGGCGGTTACTACAAGCCCGACCCCGAGAAGGCCGCCGCGGCCATGCGGCCCAGCGGCACGCTCAACGCGATCATCGACGGGCTGGCCGGAGCCTGAGCCGGCCTCGGTAGACCGCAGCGCACCCCGGGCGAGCGCGACGTCTGTCGCCTCGTCCGGGGTGACGCTTGTGCGCCTCCGGGGCCGCGGACGTGCGGATAATGCGAGGTATGACGCGACGCCGACCGGTCGAATGCTGGCTCACGGACATGGACGGGGTGCTGGTGCACGAGGAGCGGGCCATCCCCGGCGCCGCCGACTTCATCGCCGCTCTCGTCGAGAACGGTTGCCGTTTCCAGATCCTCACGAACAACTCGATCTACACGGCGCGGGATCTGCGGGCCCGGCTCAAGGCCAGCGGCATCGATGTGCCCGAGCAGGCCATCTGGACGTCGGCGATGGCGACGGCCACCTTCCTCGCCGATCAGCGCCCGGGCGGCAGCGCGTACGTCATCGGGGAGGCGGGCATGACGACCGCGCTGCACGACGCGGGCTACGTGCTCACCGAACGCGATCCCGACTACGTCGTGCTCGGGGAGACCCGCACGTACTCGTTCGAGGCCATCACCCGCGCGATCCGGCTCGTCGAGTCGGGCGCGCGGTTCGTCGCCACCAACCCCGACCCCAGCGGCCCGTCTCCGGAGGGAACTCTGCCCGGGTGCGGGTCGGTCGCCGCGCTCATCACCCGGGCGACCGGCGCGGTGCCGTACTACCTCGGCAAACCGAACCCGCTGATGATGCGCACCGCGCTCAACCGGATCGACGCCCACTCGGAGTCGACGGTGATGATCGGAGACCGCATGGACACCGACGTCGTCAGCGGCCTGGAGGCGGGTTTGCGCACCATTCTCGTGATGACGGGCTCGACCCGCCCCGATCAGGTCGATCGCTTTCCGTACCAGGCCAGCCAGGTGCTCGACTCGATCGCCGACGTCGTTCCGTTGGTCAGCGAGTTTCGTTGAGAGGTAACGGATTAGACGTCCCGCACCGGACGGGTCGGGCGCCTGACAGCTACCTTGGGCCACCATGGAGCCCCTCGCGCCGCCCG
>JBDIAM010000242.1:0-5564 GCA_039812445.1 Piscicoccus intestinalis
TGCTGTGCCGACATCACCACACGGTCGTGCACAGGTACGGATTCATCGGCGTCGTCATCGACGGCGAGGTCAGATGGTCCAGAGCCGACGGCACCCCCATCGGCAACCGACCACGCGCACCCGGCCGACCGGCGTCGCGCGAATAGCGCGCCTACCGGCTCTCGATCGACTCCACCGCGGCGATCATGAAACCCCAACCCTGTACGGGCGTCTCGGGCTCCTTCGCGCCCGAACACCGTCGTTTCGGGCAGCACACCGCCTCGCACGACCGCCGAACCCTTTCTGAGTGGCGGACCACCGGTTCCGATTGCGGCGCCGAACGGGGCGTGGCTCCCGCCCTGCAAGACGCGGTTCTCGACCCACGGGACGAGACCGGCCGGCTGTCACCGAACCATCTCCGCGGGGGTGACTTGGCGGCAGCCGGGCGGTCCGGTCTGTTGACACAGGCTCCTGTGCGAAATGGGCGCGGTCCGGCGTGATTGCGGACCGGCCGCAGCGCGGCGGCGACCCCGGTGCGTGCGGCGGCGACCCCGGTGCGCGCGGCGGCAGACCGGCCGCAGCGCGGCAGCGATCCGGGTGCGCGCGCGGAACCCCTGGTCGTTGTGATGAGGTGGGGACACGTGACCGTAGATTTCGCGAGGTACGCCGCATGAACCGACCCGCTTCCCGCGCCGGCCAGGGCGCCGCCACCATCGGCTCGACGCTGGGCGGCGCGCTGTCGGCCCTGTCCGCGGCGCCCGGCCAGGTGGCCCACCTGTTCCGGCACCGCTTCCCGACGGTCGCGGTGACCGGCATGACCGGCATCGGCAAGACCCGGCTCGTCGACCGGCTCGCGCGCCGCTCGACCGCGGAGGTCGACGACGCGGGCTCCGCGGTCATGGAGCGGCGCACCCGCCGCACCTCCAAGGGCCGCGGGTTCCGGTTCCGGGTCGTGCCCGGCGACAACGCCGCCTCCCGGCTCTGGGCGCTCGACGAGGTCTTCCACGAGGAGCCGGTCGACGGCGTGCTGCACGTGGTCGCCTACGGCCACGCCACCCCGCGCCGCACCGGCGGCACGAGCGGGGCCGCCACCGCGACCCGCGACGAGCTGCTGGCCGCCGAGCTCGAGGACTGGGCCATCACCGCGCACCGCATCGCCGGCATGGCCGTGCGCCGCGGCCAGCCGGTGTGGCTGATCATCGTCGTCACCAAGGCCGATCTCTTCCCCGACGGCATCGAGGAGGCGGTGAGCTACTACTCCCCCGGCAGCGGCTCGGCCTTCGGCAAGAAGATCGACGAGCTCCGGGCGCTGGCCGGCGGCGCGCACATCTCCATCGACGTGCTGCCGATGAGCGTGCCCACCGGGGGCGGCACCGGGCTCCGCAAGCGCAGCGACGACCAGCTCGCGGCCCTGGAGCGGCGCATGGCCCAACTCAGCGGCCATGTCTGAGACACGTCTGTCGAACCCTCAGGCGCCTCGGCGCGGGCGCTCGGCGACGGGGTGGCCCGCCTCCTGCCAGGCGGTGAAGCCGCCCTCGATGTGGGTGACGTCGTGGAATCCCATGTCGTGCAACGCGGCCGCGGCGAGCGCCGACCGCCACGCGGAGCCGCAGTAGAGCACGAGACGTCGGCCGGAGTCGAGGTCGGGCCGGTAGTACGGGCTCGCCGGGTCGACCCAGAACTCGAGCATGCCGCGCGGCGCCGAGTACGCCCCCGGGATCATGCCGAGCCGGTCGAGTTCCTTCGGCTCCCGGATGTCGACGAACAACACGCTCTCGTCGCCGAGCAGCGCCGCCGCCTCCGCCAGCGGCAGCGGCGGCACCACCTGGTCGGCGGCCTCGACGAGGTCGCGCGAGGAGCGGGTGAGGGGGCTGCCGGGTTCGCGTGCCATGACGGCAATCCTGGCAGCCGAGCCGGCGCCCGGCACGCCGTCGCGGCGATCAGCCGCGCAACTCGGCGAGCGCCTTCTCCAGGCGCCGCTGCCGAGTGGCCTCCTGCTTGGCGTCTGCGATCCCGCGGGCGATCTCCTTGCGCCGCGTGAAGCTGAGCTTCCCGAAGGCCGCCGCCGCGGCGGGATCGGCCGCTAAAGCCTGCGCGAGCAGCGGCGGCACGTCGACCGTGCGCTCGGCCACGTCGAGCGCGATCACCGCCTCCACCTCGTCGCCGGCGGCCACCCCGAACGCCGCCCGGACCTTCTTGTTGAACCCGATGAGCGGCCCGTCGCCCATCGACGCGACCCGCAGGCGCTCGGTGTGCCCGCCGATCGTCACCGTGACCGGCGGCGTCTTCGTCGACCCGAGCTCGGCCACCTGCTGCGGCGTCAGCCGGATCGCCACGGCCGGGCCGACGGGCACGATCGTCGTCACGAGCCGCAGCTCGCCGGGTGCGTCCATCTCGTCAGCTCCTGCCTCGGCCGTCAGGCTGCCAGTATGGGCAGAATCCCCATGGCTCACCAGGGAGGTGGCCCGCATGCCCGAGCAGGAGATCCGCATCCTGTCGCCCACCGCGATCCTGGGTTACGGCTTTCCGGAGGCGTCGTGGCGGGCCGGGCTCGAGCGCGACCCGCACGTCATCGCGGTCGACGCCGGCTCCACCGATCCCGGCCCCTACTACCTCGGCGCGGGAAAGTCGTTCACCGACAAGGAGGCCGTCGCCCGCGACCTGCGGCTCATGCTCACCGACGCCCGGGCTCGCGGCATTCCCGTCATCATCGGCTCGGCCGGCGGAGCCGGGGCGCGGCCGCACCTGGACTGGACCGTGGACATCGTCCGCGAGGTGGCCCGGTCCGCCGCGCTGAGCTTCCGGCTCGCCGTCATCCCCGCCGACATCGACAAGGACGTGCTGCGTGCGTCGCTGCGCGCCGGCACGCTCACCCCGGTGCCCGCCGCACCGCCCGCCACCGATGCCGACATCGACGACAGCACCCACGTCGTCGCGCAGCTGGGCGTCGAGCCGGTCATCGCCGCCCTCGACGCCGGAGCCGACGTCATCGTCACCGGGCGCGCCTACGACCCGGCCGTTTTCGCCGCCGTGCCCATCCGGGCGGGGTTCGACCCCGCCCTGGCCCTGCACCTGGGCAAGATCCTGGAGTGCGCCGCGATCGCCGCCACTCCCGGCTCCGGCGGAGACTGCATGCTCGGCACCCTGCGCGCCGACCACTTTCTCGTCGAACCGCTCAACCCCGCCCGCGCCTGCACGGTCACGTCCGTGGCCGCCCACACGCTGTACGAGAAGTCCGACCCCTACCATCTCCCCGGACCCGGCGGCGTGCTCGACCTCACCGCAACCGTTTTCGAGCCCGAGACCGACCGCATCGTGCGCGTGCGCGGCACCACGTTCACCCCGACTCCGTACGCCGTGAAGGTCGAGGGCGCGAGCCAGGTCGGCTACCGGACGCTGTCGATCGCCGGGGCCCGCGACCCCGTGTTCATCGAGCAGATCGACGACCTCGTCGACGCCGTGCACGCCGCCGTCTGCGGCAACTTCGACCACATCGACCCCGACAGCTACCGGCTCCAGCTGCACCTGTACGGCAAGAACGGCGTGCTCGGACCCCTGGAAACGTGCACGCAGCCCTCCCACGAGCTCGGCATCGTCATCGAGGCGGTCGCGCAGACACCGCACTTGGCCGACACGGTCTGCGCGTTCGCCCGCGCCACGCTGCTCCACCTCGGCTACCCCGGGCGGCGCAGCACCGCCGGCAACCTCGCCTTTCCGTACTCGCCGTCGGACGTGCACGCCGGCGAGGTGTACCGGTTCTCGCTGTTCCACCTGCTGCCGATCGACGACCCCACGGCGTTGTTCCCCGTCGAGTTGATCGCCATCGGAGGTGAGGCATGAGCGTGCGGCTGCGCGATATCGCCGGCGTGATCCGCTCCAAGAACGCCGGCCCGTACGAGCTGACCCTCGACATCCTCTTCGACGATCCCGCCTGGTACCGCCGGGTCGTCGACAGCGGGCTCATCGACGCGCACCTCGTGAGCCGGCTCTACCGGGTGCCCGAACGCGACGTGCTCGGCATCATCGCGTTCGATCCCGCCCACGCCGTGAAGATCACGCTGCGCCGTCAGCGCGTCGCCGGTGACCTCGGCGAGACCGACGTCTACGGCGCTCAGCACCACGCTCCGCTCGTCGATCTCGAACTGGATCTGTGAGCCGCGCAGCGAACTGCCGGCCTGCCAGATGGGCTGGCAGGCCGGCAGTCCGGACTCGTGGGAGGCGTCGCCTCAGATGATGACCGCCCCGAGGAGGAATCCGAGCGCGACGGTGACGATGATCGCCACCGTGCCGGGGATGACGAACGGGTGCGCGAGCACGAACTTGCCGACCCGGGTGGAGCCGGTGTCGTCCATCTCCATGGCCGCGACCGTCGTCGGGTAGTTCGGCAGCAGGTAGTAATTCGCGACCGCCGGGTAGCTGGCGACCAGCGCGATCGCCGGCAGCCCGAGGTGCACCATGAGCGGCATGAACGCGGTGGTCGTCGCGGCGTGCGAGAACATCAGCGGCGCCGCGAAGTAGAAGAACACCGCGGCCAGCCACGGCTGGGCCTGCAGCGGAGCGGCCAGCGCCGCCTGGATCTCCTCGAGGTAGTTGTTGACGAACATGTTGCCCAGCCAGGCCAGACCCATGATGCAGATCGCGGCGGTCATGCCGGCGCGGAACGTGCCCTGCTCGGCGATGGCACCGGCGGGCTTCTTGGCGACGACGCAGATGAGGGCGGCCGTCGTCAGCATGATCGCCATGATCGCGGCGGTGGAGTCCATCGGCGGCTCGGCGATGATCCCGAGTTCCTTCGAGGTCAACGTCGCGTAGGTGACGACGAGCACGAGGGCGAGCAGGAACAGCAGCAGACTCGGCACCGCGCTGCGCTGCGGCGTGTAGTCGACGTCGACGCTCGCGACGCTCGGGCGCACCAGGCCCTTGGCGAGACGGTCCTGGTAGACCGGGTCGTCCTTGAGTTCACAGCCCTGGCGCGAGGAGACGATGGCGCCGATGAAGCACCCGATGAACGTCGTCGGAATGGTGACCGCCAGACACTGCAGGTAGCCGACGTTGAGCGGTGTCATCGCCGCGGCCAACGCCACCATCGCCGCGGAGATCGGGGAGGCGGCGACCGCCACCTGGGAGGAGACGACCGCGATCGCCAGGGGCCTCGATGGTCGGATCCCGCGTTCCTTGGCGACGTCGACGATGACCGGGATCACCGAGTACGCCGTGTGCCCGGTGCCGCACAGCAGCGACAGCATGTACGTGACGAACGGCGCCAGGTAGTTGATCTGCTTGGGGTGGCGGCGCAACAGCACCTCGGTGAGGTGCACGAGGTGGTCCATGCCGCCGGCCACCTGGAGCGCGGCGACGGCGCAGATGACCGGCATGATGATGCCGATCACCGACCACGGCACGTCTTTCGTGGCGGTCGTGTGCAGGCCGGTCGCGGCGAGCACCAGTACACCGGCTCCACCCGCGAGGCCGATGCCGATGCCGCCCAGTCGCGCACCGATGATGATGAATGCGAGAACAACGATCAGGTGAAACCAAATCATGTGACCCGCCCCTGTTCGATGAGCATGAAAAGTCCCACTTAG
>JBDIAM010000243.1:0-5551 GCA_039812445.1 Piscicoccus intestinalis
TCGGTGCCGCAAGCGGGTCAGGCTCTGGGTATCGGCTGGCTCAGCGAGAGCATCCTGGCCAACCCCGACCTGGCCTGGGTGGCGATCGTTCTCGTCACGGCGTGGCAGGCGATCCCGTCGACGCTGCTGATCTATATCGCCGGACTTCTCGCGATCCCCGAGGATGTCTATGAGGCCGCCGATCTCGACGGCGCCTCGAAGCTGCAGACCCTGCTGCGCATCACGCTGCCGCTCGTCGCCGGGTACGTCGTCATCAACGTGATCATCAGCTTCAAGAACTTCCTGAATGCGTACGACATCATCGTCGGACTCACCGACGGCGGCCCGGGTACCGCCACCCGAAGCATCGCGATGACGATCGTCACCGGCTTCACCGACGGCGATTACGCCTATCAGATGGCGAACGCGACGATCTTCTTCCTCATCGTCATCGGACTCTCCCTGCTTCAGCTCTTGGCGACGCGAGGAAGGAACGTGCTCTGATGTCGACCCAGCAGCTCAACCCGCCCACCGCGAACCCGGCGGTCACGCAGGCGACACCGCGACGCAACGTGTTCCGGCAGCGCATCGGGGGCGTCAACTGGTCGCTCACGCTGGTGCTGGCCCTCTGTTCGCTGACGGTGATCGTGCCCTTGTACGTGACCGTGACGATGGCCTTCAAGACCACCGCCCAGGCGGTCGACGGCAATGCGTTCTCCGTTCCGGCGCCGCCCAGTGTCGACGGTTTCGCACAGGCCTGGAGCCTGACGAACTTCCCGCGGGCGTTCATCATCTCGCTCGTCATCACCGCCGCCACCGTGGCGGGGACGATCCTGCTGGGGGCCTTCGCGTCGTATGCCATCTCGCGCAACTGGTCGCGGCGGCTGTTCCGGTATTCCTTCTACTACCTGCTCGCCGCGATGTTCATCCCGTTCCCGGTGCTCGCGCTCCCGCAGATCCAGCTGACCGGCCTGGCCGGGCTCGACAATCCCGGCGGCGTGATTCTGCTGCACATCATGTTCCAGCTGTCGTTCAGCGTGCTGCTGTTCACCGCATTCCTGCGCTCGATCCCGCTCGAACTCGAAGAGAGCGCCCGCATCGACGGAGCGTCGACGTGGCAGACCTTCTGGCAGCTGATCTTTCCGCTGCTGGCGCCCATGAGCGCAACCGTCGGCATCTTCGCGTTCCTCGCCTCGTGGAACGACTTCATGATGCCCTCCCTCATCACCTCCGACCCGTCGCTGCAGACGCTGCCGGTCGTGCAGAGCATCTTCCAGACGCAATTCAGCAACAACTACAACGTCTCGTTCGCGTCGTACCTCATGGCGATGGCACCCGCGATCATCGTCTATCTGTTCACGCAGCGCTGGGTGATGTCAGGCGTCACGCAAGGCGCGGTGAAGGGCTGACCAGCCCGCTCACGCGAGCGGCCCGCGCCGCCCGAGGGCCCACAGGGCGAGGCCGATGACGCACAACGCGGCCATGGCGCCGACGACGGCGAGCCAGCCGCCGGCCGACCACAGGGCGCCGGCGGCGGCGGAGCCGAGGGCGGCGGCGACGAAGTTGAGGCAGACCAGCGCGGTGTTCACGCGGCTGCGGGCCTGCGGCGTGAGGCCGAACAGGCGGGCGGCGATGAGCACGTTGACCGGAAACAGGGCCAGGTGCAGCAGCACGATGCCGACGATGAGCACCGCGAGCGAGCCCGGCGCGAACGCGAGGATCGCCAGCGATAGCAGGGCGAACACCCAGCACAGGCCGATGGCCGGGAGCGACCAGCCGCGGTCGTGCAGCCGGCCGGTGTGCTGGGCGGCGACGACCCCGAGCAGCCCGAGCAGCCCGAAGACGCCGATCGCGCTGACCGGGTAGTCGAACGGCGGGCTGCTCAGCAGGTACGTCAGCGCGGTCCAGAACATCATGAACACGCAGAACTGCGTGGCGCTCAGCGCGAGCGTCCATCGCACCGTGCGGTTCTCGCGCACCAACGCGCCGATCGACGCCAGCAGCGCCGGGTAGCGCAGGGTGGCGCGGGGGGCCAGCACCGGAATGCGGCGGTGCACGGCCCACGCGAACACCAGCGCGACGAGCGCCGCGGCGACGAAGATCGATCGCCAGCCGATGGCGTCGGCCAGCCCCCCGCTGACCGCCCGCGACAACAGCGTGCCGGCGAGGAACCCCGCGATGACACTCGCGACGACCTGTCCCCGGGAGGCGTCGTCGGCCAGGTCACCCGCCAACGGGATCACCAGCTGACCGGCGACGCTCGTGAACCCCAGGAGCGCGATCGCCGCCACGAGCAGGCCGAACGTCGGGGCCGTCGCGCACGCCAGCAGCGCGACCACCGAGGAGAGCACGATGAGCGGCACCAGCCGCTTGCGGTCGAGCAGGTCACCCAGCGGCACGATGAGCAGGATGCCCAGCGCGTACCCCAGCTGGGTCGCGGTGACGAGCAGGCCCGCCGACTCCGTCGAGACCCCCAGTTCGGCACCGATGACGGGCAACAGCGGCTGCGCCCAGTAGAGGTTGCTCACCGACATGGTGCCGAGCACCGCCAGCAGCAGGGTGAATCCGCGTGTCATTCCGGGGGAGCCGGCCGTGGGTGGTGAGGTCACCGGCACATCCAACACCGTCGGCCCGCGGCCAGGAAGTTACCGCTCGTACCCCTGTGGGTCGAGCCGCACGAGGCACCCCTCCGGCGCGGCGAACGGTTCGAGGGCGATCCCGCGGCGCGTCGTCGAGCCCTCGGGCGGCTGCTCGAGCATCCCGTCGAGCATTCCTTCGTGGATCGCGCACACCACCGGCTGGTTGTCGTCGACGATCTCGCGGAACGGGCAGTTGCGCAGCGCGATGCCGCCGGCCACCGGCTCCGGCTCGAAGCCCATGTCGCCGAGCAGCTCGGCCACGGCCTCGCTCGAGCCGGTCCCACTCGAGCCGGTCCCGCCCGACCCGGTCACGCCCGATCGGTGGGAGCCGGTGTCGCCGGCCAGCCGCCGCCCCCAGTGCCGGCCCGCCTCCCTGGCGGCGGGGAGCGGGTCGGGGGAGCCGGCCGACAGGTGCTCGACGAGCATCGCGGCGAGCAGTTGGTAGTTGCGTTCGCCGCCGCGACTGCCCGCCCGAGTGGGCCGGTAGAGGATCTTGGGGCGCCCGCGGCCGACGCGCTGCTCGCGCTCCTGGCTGAGCATGCCGTCGGACTCGAGCGCCTCGGCGTGGAAGCGCACGGTGTTCGGGTGCAGATCGAGCCGCTGCGCGAGCTCCTCGATGCCGATCGGGTCGGCCGACGCGCGCACCGCCGTCAGCACCCGGCCGCGGGTGCCGGCCACCCCGGCCGTGGTTTGGCCGATCGAACGGGGATTGCGCGACATGGTTGCTGGCTTTCCGGGTTGGGACGACGACGAATTAATACTACTGCGATGTGATAATTTCGGCGTCGTACGGCGCGTTCGACGCCGTCGTTCCCGGATGCTGCCGCCCGCGCCTCGACGACGTCGCGCCGGGCGAGGAGAGGAGACCCCGATGTCGGAGCTGGAGATCACCGAAGTGCGGTCCGCCTGCGGCTGCCACGAAGACCACGGCGAGCCCGAACTCGACGCGCGCGCCATCCCGCACGCCATTCGGCACGCGACGATCTTCGGTGCGCTCGAGGCGATCAAGCCCGGCGGCGCGCTGATCCTCGTCGCGCCGCACGACCCCAAGCCGCTGCTCGCGCAGATCGCCGACCGCGAGGGCGATGCCATCGAGGTCAGCTACCTGGAGCGCGGCCCCGAGGCCTGGAAGCTGCGACTCGCCCGCCGCTGAGAGCGGCTGACCCGAACGGCGTCGGGCCGAGGGCGACGCGTCAGGCGTGCCCGTCGGGCTCGCCGCTGCCGGGCTGCACCGACCACGACGGCGGCGCGTCGCGGCCCGCCTCCTCGTCCGCGCTGGCGTCCGCGGCCGTGTCCTGCGTGATGCCGGGCGCGTGGTGCACGGGGGCGTAGATCGCGTAGAGGCGCATCGGCTCCTCCCCGGTGTTGATGACGTCGTGCCACGTGCCGGCGGGCACCTGGATGGCCCAACCGTCCCGCACGTCCTGCTCGAACTCGAGCTGGTCCTGCGTCGGGCCCATGACGCACGTGCCCTGGCCCGCGTCGAGCCGCAGGAACTGATCGGTCTCGGGGTGCACCTCCAGGCCGATCGACTCCCCGACCGGGATCGACATGAGGGTGACCTGCAGGTACTTGCCGGTCCAGGCGACCGTGCGGTAGGTGCTGTTGGCCCGGGTCTCGCCCTCGATGTCGAAGGCGTTGGGGTTGGGCCCGTTGTCGGAGGCGGTCATCGTGTGCCTTTCTGTGCCGGGGCTGCGCTCGAACCTGTGGTCTCGACCCTAGGGCCGATCGAGGGGTCGGCTCGACCCGCTTGGGCCGACAAGGGCAACCGAAGTCCCTCGTCCGCCAGCGCAATGGGCCCGTCGAACGAGCGGCGCGCGTCCGCCAGGGTGCGCTGGCGATCGTTGCCCGGCCAGAAGTGCGTCAGGAGCATGCGGCGCGCACCCGCCGCGGTCGCGATGTCGCCGGCGGTGTGCCCGTCGAGGTGGAACTCGGACTGCAGCGACGCCGGCACCTGCACCCGCTGATAGCGGTCGCTGGCCTCCGCGATGAACAGGTCGACCCCGGCCGCCAGTTCGACGAGTTCGGCCGACGGGCCGCATCCGCCGTTGTAGGCCACGCTCACGGAGCCGGCGTCGAGGCGGACCCCGGCGTTCGGCACGACGTGCGGCAGGCGCCGGGCGGTGAGGTGGAACGGGCCCAGATCGTAGTCGCCCGGCAGCTCGTGCCAGCGGAAGACGGAATCCACGTCGCGGCCGGGCGCGTCGCCCCGCCGCGCGCGGACCGTCATGCGGACCCCGTCGGTGGCGTACACCGGTAGCGGCGGCAGCGCGCCGGATCCGTCGCCCCCCTCGCCCGCGCCGGCGCGCGCCTGGAACAGGGTGTGCAGGTCGATCATGTGGTCCGGGTGGCGGTGGGTGATGACGACGGCGTCGAGACCCTCGGCGACCGGCGACCCCAGCAGGTCGAACAGCCGTGTGGCCGTGCGATACCCCAGGTCGAGGACGACGCGATAGCCCTCGTGCTCGAGCAGGAAACCCGAACAGGCGCGGCCCGCCTCCGGCCAGGCTCCGCAGGAACCGAGCACCGTCAATACCGACGTCACGAGGCAACCCTAGTGGCGGCCGACATCGGCCACGCGGACGCGACAGCCGCGCACGGGCCGCGACGACGAAGAACCCCCGCCCACCCGTCGAACTCGGTGCGCTTTCTGAAAAGCAGCTAAGAATTCGCGGTTTTCGAGTGCGATATGCGGAATGTGCCCGCGGAATTGTCGCGAGGCGACTGCATGCGGGACCTTCTTCCTCCCCTACGCGAATATGCCCGCTGCTAGTGTTCCCGTGGAGCCGGGCTGACCTGCGACGATATCGGATTCCGCCGATGGTGCGCACCGACTCGATATTCGATTCGTCCTGCCTAAGTGGGACTTTTCATGCTCATCGAACAGGGGCGGGTCACATGATTTGGTTTCACCTGATCGTTGTTCTCGCATT
>JBDIAM010000244.1:0-5537 GCA_039812445.1 Piscicoccus intestinalis
TCGAGCAGCTCGGGCGCGGCGGCGACCCAGCCGAGCCGAAGCCCGGGCGCGAGGATCTTGCTGAAACTGCCCAGGTGCACGACCCGCCCGGCGGTGTCGAGGGCGCGCAGCGTGGGCACCGGCTCCCCGGCGAAGCGCAGCGCCCGATACGGGGTGTCCTCCAGCACGAGGAAGTCGTACCGCGCCGCGAGCTCGAGCAGGTGGCGGCGCCGGGCCAGGCTCATCGTCGTGCCGGTCGGGTTCGCGAAATCCGGGACGACGTAGACGAACCGGGGCCGCGCGCCACCGGCCAGCTCGGACTCCAGCGCCGCGGTGTCCATGCCCTCGTCGTCGCCGGGCACGCCGAGGTAGCTCGGCTCGTACGGGTTGAACGCGATGAGCGCGCCGAGGAACGTCGGGTTGTCGGTGACGACGAGGTCACCCGGGTCGAGCAGCAGCTTGGCGACGAAGTCCAGGCCCTGCTGCGCCCCCTGCAGGATGAGCACGTCGTCGGAGCCGGTGGGGGCGCCGTCGGCGGTGAGCCGGGCCGCGACCTGGGCCCGCAGCTGCGGCAGCCCGACGGTCGCGGTGTACTGCAGCGCGGTGCGGGCCGAGGTCGTCAGCACCTGCTCGTAGGCCGCCCGCAGCGCGGTCACCGGAAACGTCGCCGGATCCGGGTAGCCGCCGCCGAACGAGGTGATCGTCGGGTCGTCACCGAGGCGCAGCAACTCCCGGATCGCCGAGGGCTGCACCCGCTCCATGCGCGTGGCGAACCGCATGACCGCCTCCTGACACGTGTGGTGCAGTCACGGTAGCCCGCCGTGCCACCCTCGACCCATGACCGGAATCAGGAGCCTGTCCGGCTGGCTCGGCATCGCGCTCGACGCCCGCGACCCGCGGGCGCTGGCCGGTTTCTACTCGCGGCTGCTCGGCTGGCCGATCAGCAGCGAGGATCCGACGTGGGTGACGATCGCGATGCCCGGGCACCCGGCCAACCTCGCGTTCCAGTTCGACCCGCACCACGAACCGCCCACCTGGCCCTCCGAGCCCGGATCGCCCACGCAGCAACTGCATCTCGACCTCGGCGTCACCGACCTGGAGGCGGCGGTCGCCGACGCGCTCGAGCTGGGCGCCCGGCTCGCCGCGCATCAACCGCAGGAGGACGTGCGGGTGCTGCTCGACCCCGAAGGTCACCCTTTCTGTCTCTACATCGACGACGAGCCGCCCGCGGGCTGAGGCGACAACCCGACGCCCGAGGCGGTCACGAACCGGGCCTCACCACTGCACGCCCGCCGCCATGAGCGCGGTCTCGACCTCGTAGCGCTGCGCGTCGGACAGCGGCGGCGTACCGGCCGGCGACTCCAGGCCCAGGGCCCGGCAGGCCTGCACGAGGGCGTCGTCGTAGGCGGCGGTGGTGGCGCGCACCTGCAGGCGCCGACCGGGCCGGTCCTGCGCTCGCACCCGCTGCACCTCGTCGGCCAGCCGCGCCAACTCCAGTTCGTGCAGCACCTGCGGCATGGAGTCGGTGCCGGCGGCGGGGGCGGAGCGGCGGCGGTCGATCTGCTCGACCCAGTGCGGCGGCGCGCCGGTGACCAGCCACCGCAACCCCGCGGCCATCGCCGGCGCGGACGCCACGAAACCGGCCGCGACCGCCGCGTACCGCAGCATGTTCTTGTTCATCTGCCCCACCCCCGCGGCCATTCTCGATGGCGGTGTGGGTGTCGGCAACACCACGCCGACCGGGCCGGGCCGCCGAACGCAGCCGACCCGGGCAGCGGGGCGAGCGCGGATCACGGTTGCGCTACGAGGCAGCAAGGTGTGTGGTGGGCGGGGCGGGCGCGGGCTACCTTGTCGCGACGGCGCCGCCGGATCGACGGCACCGGACGTGAGACAAGGACGCCACGCGTCACTCCCTTCTAAGGAGACAGAATGCTCGGCCTCATCGGCATCATCCTGTCGCTGGTACTGCTCATCTTCTTCGCCTACCGCGGAGTCAATGTGCTGGTGCTGGCTCCGCTCTGCGCGTTGTTCGCGACGCTGTTCGCCGCCGGGCCCCTGCTGGCCACCTACACGCAGGTGTTCATGCCGGCGCTCGGGAAGTACGTGGTCACGTACTTCCCGCTGTTCATGCTCGGCGCGATCTTCGGCAAGCTCATGGACGACTCGGGATCGGCGCGGGCCATCGCCCACGCGATCGTCGACCGGATCGGCGGCCGCCACGCGATCCTCGCGATCGTGCTGGCCTGCGCGATCCTGACCTACGGCGGGGTCTCGCTGTTCGTCGTGGCGTTCGCGGTGTTCCCGATCGCCGCGGCCCTGTTCCGGGAGGCGGGCGTGCCCAAGCGCCTCATCCCCGGCGCCATCGCCCTCGGTTCGTTCACGTTCACGATGACGGCGCTGCCCGGCACCCCGGCGATCCAGAACGCCATCCCCAACCCGTTCTTCGGCACCAACGCGTTCGCCGCCCCGGGACTGGGCATCATCGCGGGCATCATCATGTTCGTCGGCGGCATGGCCTGGCTGCTGTGGGTCCAGCGCCGCGCGCACGCGGCCGGCGAGGGCTACGACGACGGCCCGCTCATGCGGCCGCGCAAGGGCGACGCCCCCGTGCGGGGCGCCGGGGGCCACGGCGGCACCGCGGAGGCCGAGCCCGAGCGGGAGTCCGACGTCAAGGTCGACGGCGCGCCGGCCACCGACCTGCCGAGGGCACCGTTCCTTATCGCCCTGCTGCCGATCCTCGTCGTCATCACGGTGAACTTCGCCCTCGTGCGCTGGATCATCCCGTCGCTGGACACCAGCTACCTCGCGCAGGAGGAGTACGGCGGCGTGCGGCTGAGCGCGGTCTCCGGTATCTGGGCGATCATCGTCTCGCTCGTCCTCGCCTGCGTGCTCGTCATCCTGCTCAACCTCAAGCGCCTGAAGAGCACCAAGGACTCGATCAACAAGGGCACGATGGGCTCGCTGTTGCCGATCTTCAACACCGCCAGCGAGGTCGGCTACGGCGCGGTCATCGCCTCGCTGCCGGCGTTCATGATGATCCGCGACGCGGTGCTCGGCATCTCCGGTAACCCGCTGATCAACCTCGCGGTCGCGGTCAACGTGCTCGCCGGTATCACGGGCTCGGCGTCCGGCGGTATGTCGATCGCGCTCGAGGCGCTCGGCGAGACGTTCCGGCAGCAGGCCGAGCTGCAGGGCATCAGCCTCGAGCTCATGCACCGGGTCACCGCGATCTCCTCCGGCGGCTTCGACGCGCTGCCGCACAACGGCGCGGTGGTCACGCTGCTCGCGATCTGCGGGTTGACCCACCGGCAGTCGTACAAGGACATCGGCGTCGTCGCCGTGGCGGTCCCCGTGCTGGCGCTCATCGTCGTCATCGCGCTGGGCACCGCGTTCGGCGGCTTCTGATCCGACGCGCCCGGCCCCCCGCCCCACGGGTTGGGGGGCCGGTTCGCGTCCGCGGGCGAGACAATCGGTGACCATGAACAGCGAGGCGGACCTGGTGCGGCGCGCCCGCGAACTCGCCGAACGTGCGCACGCCGGGCAGGTCGACAAGGCGGGCGCGGCGTACGTCGAGCACCCGGCTCGAGTGGCGCGGCGCGTGGCCGGCGACGGGGGTGACGGCGCCGCGGTGGCGGCCGCGTGGTTGCACGACGTGCTGGAGGACACCCCGATCGAGGCCGCCGAGCTCGCCGCGAGTTTCCCGGCGCCGGTCGTGGCCGCCGTGCGGGCGTTGACCCGGCTCCCCGGCCAGGATCTCGACGACTACTACGCCGCGGTGCGGGCCGACCCGATCGCGGTGCGCGTCAAGCGCGCCGACCTCGCCGACAACACCGACCCGGCTCGGCTGGCCCGGCTCGACGCCGCGACCAGGGAGCGGCTGACCGCCAAATACGCCCGTGCCGCGGCCGCGCTCGAGACCGGCCGAAGACAGTGGTAGATCTGCCGCGACTGCGCGGCGGAATCTCCCACCGTCTTCTGGCCCCGGCGACGGCCGGGGCGGCGCTCTGGCCCCGAGCCGGGTCGGGGGCCTTCGCGACGGGCCGAATCGGGGCCTGTGCGAGGGCGTACCGGCCGTGACGGATACTGGAGCGTCAGGTGAACAGGACTGAATCAGGCGCCGGCCGCTGTCGGCTCGCGCCCTTGCGGATCGGGGGCCGCCGGTGCTCATGGGTGGAGGCGAGCAACGCCCTCTGCGCATCGCGCTGTTGTCGTACCGCAGCAAGCCGCACTCCGGCGGCCAGGGCATCTACGTGCGCCACCTCTCCCGCGAGCTGGCCGCGCTCGGCCACGACGTCACGGTCTTCTCCGGGCAGCCGTACCCCGAACTCGACCGGCTCGGCGACGGCGTGCGGCTGCGGAAGGTGCCCAGCCTCGACCTGTATCGCGAACCCGACCCGTTCCGGGTGCCGCGGCCGCGCGAGTACCGCGACGGCATCGACGTGCTCGAGGTCGCAACGATGTTCACCGGCGGCTTCGGCGAGCCGCTGACGTTCAGCCTGCGCGTGGCCCGCCTGCTGCGCGAGCTCGACCGCGCCGGGGAGCGCTTCGACATCGTGCACGATAACCAGACGCTGGGGTACGGGCTCCTCGACGTGCAGCGCCGCTGGCCGATGGTCACGACGATCCACCACCCGATCAGCCGCGACCTGCGCACCGACCTGGCCGCGGCCCGCGGCTGGCGCCGCCTGAGCCTGCGCCGCTGGTACGGCTTCGTGCGCATGCAGGGGCGGGTGGCGCGCCGGCTGCAGCGGGTGCTCACCGTCTCCGTGAGTTCGGCGCGCGACATCGCCACCGACTTCCGCGTGCGCCCGGAGGCGGTCAGCGTGGTGCCGCTCGGGGTCGACACCACGGTCTTCGCGCCGCGCGAGCGGGCCCGCGTCGAGGGGCGCGTCGTCGCGATGGCCAGCGCCGACACCCCGCTCAAGGGCGTCGACACCCTGCTGGCCGCCGTCGCGCAGACCCCCGCGGTGCGCGAACTCGTGCTCGTCGCGACGCCCGGCCCGCGCACCCGGCGCCTGCTGGCGCAGCTGCGGCTCGGCGACCGGGTGCGTTTCGTCGCCGGCATCAGCGACGCCGAACTCGCCGATCTCGTCGCGTCGGCGCAGGTGGCGTGCGTGCCGTCGCGGTACGAGGGGTTCTCGCTGCCGGCCGTCGAGGCCCTGGCGTGCGGCACCCCGGTCGTCGCGAGCCGGGCCGGTGCCCTGCCCGAGGTGCTCGGCGAGGACGGCTCGTGCGCCCAACTCGTGCCGCCCGCCGACGCCGCCGCGCTGCGCGACGCGCTGCAGGCGCTGCTGACCGACCCGGCCCGCCGCGAATCGATGAGCCGGGCCGGTCGCGCCCGCGCCCTGCAGCGCTACTCCTGGCCCGCCGTCGCCCGCGCCACCGTCGCCGCGTACCGGGCCGCGATCAGCGCCCGACAGGACGAACGCGGCCTGGCGCCCGCCGCCGCTCTCGTCGGCCTCGGGCCCGAACCCGTCGCCGCGCCACCGGAGCCGGCGACCGGCCGGACTCCGCGCAGCGAACCGCCCCAGCCGACAGAAGCGGCCCAGCCGACCGAA
>JBDIAM010000245.1:0-5534 GCA_039812445.1 Piscicoccus intestinalis
GGGGCACCTGGGGCACCTGGGGCAATCGCGGCAATGTGGGCACCATGGGCGACGTGTCGGATCTCATGACCTCGTCGGGAGCTTCACAGGGTTGGATGACCTGGCGGTGAACGGGGGGTGCCGCCCAGGCGGCGGTCGTCACAGCCATCCCGCTCCCGTCGTCCGCCGCCCGCGACGGCACCCCCGATCCGCGTCTCCCCACACATCGGCGAGGCTACTGGCGAGCGCCGCCGGCGCCCCCAGCGACACGGCGGAGTCCAGGGGCCACTCCGGGTCACCCCCCACGTCATCCGGGGTTTTTCGGATGAGTCGGGCGCGGAGCCGGTGACGGCGGGCCCTGCCCCCGCGCGCCCGGCCGCCGCTCGGGTCACCTGCTCGGGTCACCTGCTCGGGTCACCTGCTCGGGTGACTGGCTCGGGCCACGTGCTCGGCTCCCGGCTCGGCACTGTTCGGCGAGGCTCGGTGCGCCGCGTCGGGCGAGACTCGGATCCGTTCTCGGGCGCGCTGGCACGCGGTGGCCCATCGGGCGCCGGTGTGCGCGAGAATGGCCGATGACCCGCCCCGTCCGCGGCCCGGTCGCCCGCCGCACCGGTTCGCCCGCCCGAAGGAGAGATCCGCCCGTGAAGGCAAACCGCTCACGCGTGGCCCGTGCGACGGCCGCGCTCACGCTGGCCGTGGCCGCCTCGCTATCCGTCTCCGCCTGCGGCACGGGAGCCGGGCCGGGCGTCGCCGCGGTGACCGACGGTCAGGTCATCCACGAGTCCGACCTCGACGACATCGCGGCCGACTTCTCGCGCGTGCAGGGCGCGCAGGCCCCGTCGCGTTCGGAGATGGTGGCGCTGCTCGTCGCGCGCCCCTACGTGCTGCAGTCGCTGAGCAGCAAGGGCACCGCGCTCACCGAGCAGGGCGTGCGGGAGCTGCTCGGGCAGGAGCTGCCCGACCCGTCCGAGGCCACCGTGCGGTACATCCAGGCGGCGTCCTCGCAGCAGCAGCTCGACCAGGCCGCGGTGCAGCAGATCCAGCAGACGATGGCCGCCGCCGACATCGAGGTCAACCCGCGCTACGGCGAGTTCGAGCCGGGTCAGGGTCTCGTTCCGCCGCAGGAGAACTGGATTCTGTCGGCCACACCGCAGGCGAACCCGACGCCGTGACATGGGGCGATGACACCGGGTCGCTGCCGGTCCTGCCGGGGATGGCCGGCATGCCGGCCGGGCGAGCGGGGTGGCTCGCGTTCGTCACGTGCAGCCCGCTGACGACGCCGGGGCAGCTGACCCGGGCCGCGTGGCAGGTCATCGAGGAGGCCGACATCATCGGCTACTCCAGCGCGGTGGCCGAGCACGCGACGGCGATCGCCGCCGAGGGTGTCATGCTCGCGCCCGACTCGTTCGACACGCTGCGGGGGCGCCGGCGCGGGTCGCTCGTGTGGATGTGCACCTCCGCGGAGGCCGACGACCTCGCACCCCGGGAGTCCGGCGCCATGGTCATCGTGGGCGCGCAGGCGCCGCCCGGCAGCGGCGTCGTCGAGCTCGTGGAGGTGATGGACCGGCTCCGCTCGCCGGGCGGCTGCCCGTGGGACGCGGAGCAGACCCACGAGAGTCTCGCGCCGTACGCGGCGGAGGAGGCGTTCGAGCTGGCCGAGGCCATCGAGGGCGGCGACCGCGGCGAGATCGCCGACGAGCTGGGCGACGTGCTGCTGCAGGTCGTCTTCCACGCCCGCGTCGCGCAGGAGCATGCCGAGCCGTTCGACATCGACGAGGTCGCGGCCCGGATCGTCACCAAGCTGCGGCGCCGCCACCCGCACGTCTTCTCCGACGTGCACGCCCCGTCGGCCGCCCACGTCGAGGCGAACTGGGAGGCGATCAAGGCCGCGGAGAAGCCCGACCGCACCGGCGTGCTCGACGGGATCCCCGGCGGGCTGCCGCCGCTGGAGCGCACCGCGAAGGTCGTGTCCCGGCTCCGGCGGGCCGGTCGCGCCGACGAGGTGCGCGCCGCGATCGACGACCTGCGCGCCGAGCCCGGGTCGCCGCAGGCGCTGCTGGCCACCGCCGTGACCCTCGCGCTCGCCGGCGAGGAGCCCGCCTCCGCGCTGCGGCACGAGCTGGCCGAGCTGGAGCGCCGGCTGACCTGAGGTCAGCGACCCGCCTCGGCCAGCCGGGCGACGATCTCGTCGACCTGCTGCGGGCTGACGTTGCTGACGCTGAACCGCATGGCTCCGCGGTCGTCGGGGGCGAACGCGTCGCCGGGCATGACGAGCATGCTCTGCTCGACGAGGAGGTCGGCGACGACGTCCGCGGTCGCGCGGCCGGGGAACGGATGCCGCACCCACGCGAAGTACGCCCCGCTGGAGAGCATCTCGAAGCCGCCGGGGGAGTCCGCCATCGCCGCGGTGAAGGCCGCCCGCTGCGCGGCGAGTTCGGCGCTGCGCTCGGCCCGCCAGGCCTGCCCCTTGACCAGGCCGGCCCACGCCGCCTCCTGCCCGAGGCGCGGGGCGCACACGGCGACGCAGTCCATGAGCTTGGCCACCTCGCGCAGCACCTCCGGCGCGGCGACGATCGCGCCGACCCGGAACCCCGGGATCGCGAGGTCCTTCGAGAAGGAGTGCAGGCTGACGACGTGCTCGCCCCAGTCGGGGCGGGCGAGCTGGTCGTGTGGCGCGGCGTCGGTGTCGCGGAACGAGCGGTACGTCTCGTCGAGCACGAGCGCGAGGTCGCGCTCGCGGGCCAGGTCGGCGAACGACGCGATCGTCGCCGGGTCGAGCGTGAGGCCGGTCGGGTTGCCGGGCGTGACGAGCACGATCGCCCGGGTGCGCGGCGTGATGAGGCCGCGGGCCGTCTCCACCGTGGGGGCGAGGTCCGCGCCCGGCTCGAGGTAGACCGGCCGGATGCCCGCCAGCCGCAGCCACATGTCGTGGTTGAAATAGAACGGCAGCGGCAGGATCACCTCGTCGCCGGGCTCCGCGAGCGTCGAGACCAGGAGGCAGAACGCCTGGTTGCAGCCGGCCGTCACGAGCACGTTCTCGGGCCCGACGTGCCCGCCGTAGTCGCGGGCGAGCTCCGCGGCGAACGCCTCCCGCAGGTGCGGCAGCCCCGGCACCGGCGTGTACGTGCTCCCCTCGAAGGTCTCCGCGACCGCCTGTACGTGCTCGACAACCTCCGCCGCCGGGCCGTACGGCGGCGCCGCCTGCGCGAGGTTGAGCAGCTCGCGGTCGTCGAGCCGGCGGTCCAGTAACTGCAGGGTCGCGGTGATCGGGGAGTCGACGACGTCCAGGGTGCGGGTGTTCAGACGCATGCCCCCCACTGTGCCGGGCGGGCGGTGGCGCCGTCATCTTCGGAGCCTGCGGGTGTACCCGACCGTGTCCGGGCCGATGACCTGGTGGTGTCCACATCGTGAGGAGTCGGGTCCGGCTGGTCGTCCGCCTGCCCCGGGTCGCCCGGACCGCGTAGGCTCAAGGCGCAACGGATCCCTGTCGATCCGAGGACCCCAATCCGCAACCTCATTCAGGAGTGTCTCGATGGCAACCATCGAAGAAATCGGCGCACGGGAGATTCTCGACTCGCGCGGCAACCCCACCGTCGAGGTCGAGGTGCTGCTCGACGACGGCACGACCGCTCGCGCGGCCGTTCCCAGCGGCGCCTCCACCGGCGCGTTCGAGGCGGTCGAGCGTCGCGACGGCGACAAGGGCCGCTACCTCGGCAAGGGCGTGGAGCAGGCCGTCGACGCGGTGCTCGACGAGATCGAGCCCCGGATCGTCGGCCTCGACGCCTCCGACCAGCGTCTCGTCGACAACGAGATGCTCTCGCTCGACGGCACCGACAACAAGGGCAAGCTCGGCGCCAACGCGATCCTCGGTGTCTCGCTCGCCGTGGCCCGCGCCGCCGCCGACTCTGCCGGCCTCCCGCTGTACAAGTACGTCGGCGGCCCGAACGCGCACGTGCTGCCGGTGCCGATGATGAACATCCTCAACGGCGGCTCGCACGCCGACTCCAACGTCGACATCCAGGAGTTCATGATCGCGCCGATCGGCGCGCCGAGCTTCAAGGAGGCGCTGCGCTGGGGCGCCGAGGTCTACCACTCGCTGAAGAAGGTGCTGCACGACCGCGGTCTGGCCACCGGCCTCGGCGACGAGGGCGGCTTCGCGCCCAACCTCGACAGCAACCGCGCCGCGCTCGACCTCATCCTCGAGGCAATCCAGGCCGCCGGCTACACCCCCGGCAAGGACGTCGCGCTCGCGCTCGACGTCGCGGCCAGCGAGTTCTTCGACAACGGCTCGTACAACTTCGAGGGCCAGAGCAAGTCCTCCGACGAGATGATCGCGATCTACGAGGAGTGGATCGACGCCTACCCGCTCGTCTCCATCGAGGACCCGCTCAACGAGGAGGACTGGGACGGCTGGAAGAAGATGACCGCCGAGGTGGGCCACAAGGTGCAGCTCGTCGGCGACGACCTGTTCGTCACCAACCCCGAGCGCCTCTACAAGGGCATCTCCACCGACACCGCCAACGCGCTGCTGGTGAAGGTCAACCAGATCGGCTCGCTCACCGAGACGCTCGACGCGGTGACGATGGCGCAGACCAACGGCTACAAGTGCATGATGAGCCACCGTTCCGGTGAGACCGAGGACACCACGATCGCCGACCTGGCCGTCGCCACCAACTGCGGCCAGATCAAGACCGGTGCCCCGGCCCGCTCCGAGCGCGTCGCCAAGTACAACCAGCTGCTGCGCATCGAGGAGGCCCTCGACGACGCCGCCGTGTACGCCGGCGCCGGTGCCTTCCCGCGCTTCAAGGGAGCCTGAGACCGGCGTTTCGCTCCTCGCGGGCCGGTAACGCCTGCGAGACGATGGTGAGGCACATGCCCGCACGCCCTGCGGCCCGCGCGAACGGGTGCGCAGCCTGACCGGTTAGGTTCATGGCCTCCTCACGTCGATCCGACACCTCATCGTCCCGTCGCCGCGGACGCGGCTCGGTCTCTGCGCCGAGCGGTCCGGGGCGGCGGGACGATCGTCGTGGGAGCCGGGCCCCCGCCACCGCACCGACCACCGGGCCGCGGCAGAGCCGCCCGGCGAGCAGCGCCTCCGGCTCCGGTGCCTCGTCGCGGCGGGCCGCGGGTGGTCCGTTCGCGCGCCGGTCGACGCGTCGCCTCGCGGCGCTCGGCGCCGTCTTCGTGCTGCTGGCGATCATGATCGTGCCGACGCTGCGGGCCTACCTGCAGCAGCGCGCCGAGTACGCGGCGCTGAGCGAGCGGGTCACGCGCCAGGAACAGTCGATCGGGCAGCTGGAGGCGCAGCTCAAACAGTGGGACGACCCGGCGTACGTCGAGCAGCAGGCCCGCGACCGGCTGAAGTTCGTGCGCCCCGGCGAGACGTCCTACCAGGTCATCGGCGCGGAGAAGCTCCTCGGCGACCCGCTCGCCGGGCGGTCCCGCGTCGTCGTGCCGAATCAGGGCGACGACTCGATCCCCTGGTACGGCAAGATGTGGAGCTCGATCGTCATCGCCGACCGGCCCGACGTCGACAAGACCGTCGAGCTGTCGCC
>JBDIAM010000246.1:0-5484 GCA_039812445.1 Piscicoccus intestinalis
TCAGCCCCGAGCTCGACGCCGCCGGCCAATGGAACAAGCTGCAGCAGCTCGCCGCCCGCACCACCGGCGTCGTCACCGTCCACACCCCCCTCTGACCGGGGCACGCGGAGCGCGTGGGACGCCGGGGCGCGCGGGGCCGCTGGGACACGCGGGGCGCGCGGGGCCGCTGGGGCCGCCGGGACACGCCGATGCGGTCGCAGCTGACGTCCAGCTTGCGGGCATCGCGGTCCACGGCAGCGATCGCGAAGATCGACCGCGGCGAGTACGTTGCACCCCATGCCAGCGACGACACGCCCGCCCGGAGAGGAGCTCACGGGGCCCGCCGCCGGCTCGCTCGATCACGCACAAGAGGACGGACGCGTCGAGGTCCGGATGACCGACAGCGAGCGTGCGCACGCCGTCTCCGCCGCCAACGACGAGGAACAGCCGGCGCGGACCCTGACGCGGAACCTCGACAGGGGCGTGACGTGGTGGTGCCTGGCCGTGGCCATCCTCGTGATCTACCAGGTTTTCCGCCCGTTCTCCCAGGGCAGCCACTACTACCTCGTGCTCTTCCTCGGGGTGACGCTGCCGCTGGCTTACGTCTGTTACCGCGGAACGCCGCTGATCTCTCGTGAGCGCCGGGACGCCATCGCCCCGGCGAGTTCGGCCTCGTCGCTCGGCTCGCCTCGCGAGCGACCCAGCGTGCTCGACTGGGTATTGGCGGTGCTGGCGCTGTTCGTCGCCCTGTATCCGGTGCTGCCCCTGCCACTGACCTCCCTGGGCGGGGGCGGCTTCGGCGAGTTCCTCTCGCGCCAGGGGTCGCTGCTACCAGGCGATGTGGTGGCGGGAGCGCTGCTGCTCGTGCTCGTGCTCGAGGCCGCGAACCGCACCACCGGCTGGGTGCTGCCGACCGCTGCCCTGCTGTTCTTCGCCTACGCGTGGTTCGGCGGGCACCTGCCGATGACCTGGCAGATCGCGCACGAAGGCATGGAACTGGATCAGATCGTCAACAGCCTGTTCAACGAGGCCAGCGGCTTCTTCGGCGTGCCTCTCGACGTCGCTGCCACCTACATCGTGCTGTTCACGATCTACGGCGCCGTGCTGCAACGCACCGGAGCCGGTAGCTTCTTCGTCGAGTTCAGCCTCTCGTTGTTCCGCCGCTCCGGCGCCGCGCCCGGGCGCACCGTGGCGACTTCGGGGTTCCTCCTCGGCACCGTCTCCGGCTCCGGCACCGCGACCGCCGTGACGCTGGGTTCGTTCGCCTGGCCCATCCTCAAACGTGCCGGATACCCACGCGAGGCCGCCGGCGGCATGCTCGCGGCCTCGGGCATCGGGGCGATCCTGTCGCCGCCCACCATGGGCGCGGCGGCGTTCATCATCGCCGAGTACCTCGGCGTCTCCTACTTCTCCGTGCTCGGCTGGGCCATCATTCCGACCCTGCTGTACTACCTCGGGATCTTCCTGGCGGTCGAGATCGACGCCCGCAAGTTCGGGGCGCGTGAGGTCGCGGTGGACGTCGCGAGACCGTTCGCGCTCCTGCGGCGCTACGGCTACCACTTCGTCAGTCTCGCGGTGATCGTCGGCTTCCTCGCGATCGACGTCCCCCCGTTCCGGGCCGTTGTCTACGCCACGCTGGTCGCCGCCGCCTTCGGGCTCTTGGAGGTGCTGTTCACCGGTCACCTGCCTGCCAGCTCTCTGGAGCGGGACACGACGGCTGCCGACCCCGTCGTCCGCCACGGCGGGCTCGTGGGGTACGCCGGCACGCTCGGCAAGGCACTGTCCGACGGGGTACGCACCGCGATCCCCGTGATCGCCGTCTGCGCCGCGGCCGGCGTCATCACCTCGGCGATCGCCAAGACGGGTCTGGCTCAGGTGCTCTCGGAGTTCCTCATCGCCGTGGCAGACGCGATCTCGCCGAATCCGGCGACCCTGATCATCGCCTCCACCGTGCTGTCGGCGGTGGCCATCCTCGTGCTCGGATTGGCCGTGCCGGTGACCGCCTCGTTCATTCTCGCCTGGGTCGTCATCGGGCCGGCGCTCATCGCGCTGGGGGTCTCGCAGGAGGCCGTGGCGATGTTCATCTTCTACTACGCGGTGCTGTCGGAGGTCTCGCCGCCCACCGCGCTGGCTGCGGTCGCCTCGGCCGCCATCACCGGGGGTCGCGTCATCGACACGATGTGGCAGGCCTGCAAATACACCCTGCCGGCGTTCCTGGCGCCGATGGCGTTCGTCGTCACCCCGCAGGGACGTCATCTGCTGGGAGTCGGCGATCTGCCCGCGGTTCTGCTCGCCGTCGCCGTCGCGTTTCTGGGGGTCGCGGCGCTCGCGGGCACCACCGGAGGCTGGCTGCGAGCGCCCGCGACCGTGCCCGAGCGCTGCGGCTTCTTCGTCGCTGCCCTGCTCCTGCTCTACCTGCAGCCGGTCAGCGTCGTCACCGGGCTCGTCGTGCTCGTCCTCACCGCCGGGGTCCATCTGCTCCGCACCCGAGGGAACAGGTCCGCAGGTGACACCCCCGGCAACTCCCAGTGAAGCCACGACCGGAGGAGATCGGACGTGAAGATCAACACCACCTGGGTCGTCGGGCTCCTCATCGCGGCGCTCGGAGCTGCCGGATTCGGCGGTCAGAGTGCGAGGCAACCGGGCTCGGACGCCGACCCGAACGGCTGCGACCCGGGACACGGCCGGGTCGGCATCGCCACCGGCAACTCGACCGGGGTGTACTACGTCGTCGGCGGCGGGTTGGCCCGGCTCATCAACGCCGACACCCGACTCCGGGCGAGCGCCTCGGAGACGGGTGCCTCCGTGCAGAACATCCAGCAGCTGGTCAAGGGTGACTACGACATCGCGTTCTCCCTCGCCGACACCGCCGACACCGCCGTGCGCGGCAGCGGACGGTTCGACGGGCCGCAGCCGATCCGCACGATCGGGCGCATCTACCCCAACTACACGCAGGTCGTCGTCCGTAAGGACGCCGGGATCAACTCGGTGGCCGACTTCAAGGGCAAACGGATCTCCACCGGCTCCCCGTTGTCGGGCACCGAGGCGATCGCGAACAAGCTGATAGCAGCCGCGGGCCTGAAAGCAGGCGACGTGCAGGCCCAGCGGCTCGACCTGACGAAAACCGTCGACGGGATGAAGGACGGGTCGATCGACGGCCTGGTGTGGTCCGGTGGCCTGCCGACCTCCGCTCTGACCGACCTGTACACCTCGATGGGCAACCAGGTGATGATGCTCGATCCGACTCCGTTGCTTGCGCAGCTGCGCAAGACGTCGCCGGTCTACGACACGGCGGTCGTGCCGGCCGCCACGTACGACATGCCCGCCGACGTCAAGACCGTCATCGTGCCGAACGTGCTGCTCGTGCGAGAGGACTTGCCGGCCAACCTCGCCTGCGCGCTGACCAGCCTGGTGTACAGCCGCACCGACCAGCTCGTTCAGGCGCACCCCGCGGCGAAAGACATCACGCTCGACCTGGCCGACAAGACCGCGCCGATACCCGTTCACCCCGGCTCCACCCGCGCCCTGGACCGGCTACGCTCCGGCGACACCGGATGAGCCGCTTCTCCCGGTGCCGATGCGGCCGACCGTGCGCAGGCCGCCGCCGGGCCCGACGAGCGAGGGTGGGGTCATGAGGGTGTGCATCGTCGGGGCGGGCGCGCTGGGATGCACGATCGGCGCCGCGCTCGCGCGGGGTTCGCTGCAGGGGGGCGGCGAACCGATCGAGGTGTGGCTCGTCAACCGCAACCGCGACCACGTCGACGCCATCACGCGGCGCGGTCTGCTGGTGCGGCTCGGAGACGGGCCGGCCGCCACCGAGCACGCGGTGCGCCTGCGGGCCGCGACGAGCACGCGGGGCATCGGCCCCGTCGATGTGGTCATCGTGCTCGTGAAGTCCTTCGCCACCGCCGACGCCGCCCGGCAGGCCGCCGATCTCATCGGGCCGGAGACCGTCGTGCTGACTCTGCAGAACGGGCTCGGCAACGAACAGACGCTCGCGTCGGTCCTGGGCGCGCAGCGGGTGCTGCAGGGCATCACGTACGTCGGCGGCCGGATGATCGATCCGGGGCATGTCAGCAGCGGCGTCGTCGGCCGGCGGACGGTCATCGGCGAGCCCGACGGGCGGGTGACGCCGCGCGTGCGGCGCATCGCCGACGCGTTCGGCGCGGCCGGTCTCGCGACGGAGGTGGCGGCCGACATCACCGGCGCCGTGTGGGACAAGCTGCTCGTCAACGTCGCGACCGGCGCGCTCAGCGCCCTGACGCGCCTGACCTACGGCGACCTCATGGCCGACCCCGGGCTTGAGCGGACCGCGTGCGCCGCCGTCCAGGAGGGGATCGACGTCGCCGCGGCCCTCGGTGTGTCGTTGAGCGTTCATGAGCCGGAGGCGATCTGGCGCAGTGCCGCGCAGGGGCTGCCGGCGGACTTCAAGACCTCGATGCTGCAGAGCATCGAGTCGGGTCGCCGCACCGAGATCGACGTCGTCAACGGCGCGCTGGTGCGCGGCGGCGAACGCACCGGGGTGCCGACGCCGGTGAATGCCACGCTCGTCGCGGCCGTCCGGGGCCTGGAGACCGGGCTCGGGCACGCGCAACCAACCGCGCGGCACACGCCCGCGTGACCACCCGCGCGCACATCTCGGAAGGACGAGTCCCATGCCGACCACGTACACCTCCGGCGACGCCGTCTCGACGATGGACGAGCCCGTCGTCCCCCGGCGCGGCTTCTGCTACTTCGAGGACGCGCAGGTCGGCGACACCTGCTGGACGCCGGCGTTCCAGGTGACCGGCGAGGTCATCGACACCTACGCGCGCGTCAGCGGCGACCACAATCCCGTACACGTCGACGAGGAGTACGCCGCCGGCAGCCACTTCGGAGCCCGCGTCGGTCACGGGCTCCTCGGCCTCGCGCTCGCCGACGGGCTGAAGAGCCAGAGCGAGTTGCGGTTCCACCCGGGGTACTCCCTCGGCTGGAGCACCCGGTTCGTCGCCCCGATCGTCATCGGCGACACGCTGCGCCTGAAGTTCTGGATCGAGTCGATGCGCGCGAGCTCCAGCCGCCCGAGCTGGGGCATCGTCATCCTGCCGTGCGAGTTGGTCAACCAGGACGAGGTGATCGTCATGACCGCCGAGCACCAGCTCATGGTGCCCCGGCGGCCCTGACCCGGTCCGGCTTGCCGCACCGTGCTTGCCGCACCGCGGCGGCGTCGTCCAGCGGCGCCAAGGGCTGGCTTCCACAGGCGTTCGTCTCGCGTCGCGGTCACCCCGTCTTGGGCCCTGGGACGGGACCGGTCGGCTGCTACGGAACCAGCTCCGCGGAGTCGGTTCGGCGGCAGCCGGCCGGTCCAGTCGGTTGGCACAGGCTCCCGTGCGTAATCGTGGGGCGGGGCGCTCGTGAGGCGGCGCGCTCGTGAGGCGGGGCGCTGGTGAGACGCGGGACCGCGCGGCGTCGGCGAGCCCGCACCGCGTCGGCGTGTCCCGCGCAGCTTCGGGCTGGCCGTGCGCC
>JBDIAM010000247.1:0-5480 GCA_039812445.1 Piscicoccus intestinalis
CGTGCCGATGCTCACCATCTCGGCGAGCGCGCCGAGCGGCACGAACGCGGCGAGCAGCGCGACGACGAGCGTGGCGCCGACGGTCACCCCGACCGGCGTGCGCCAGCGCGGGTGCACCTGCCCGAACCGGGCCGGCAGCAGCCCGTCGCGGGCGAGCGCGAAGCCGACCCGGCCGAGGCCGACGAGCGCGACGAGGATGACCGACGTCAGGCCTGCGACGGCCGCGATCCCGATGAGCGACCCGGCCCAGTGCAGGCCCACGTGGTCGAAGGCGTCGGCGAGCGGCGCACCCTCCGACAACTGCGTGTAATTCACCATTCCGGTGACCACGAGGCTGACCCCGATGTACAGGGCGGTGCACACCGTGAGCGCGCCGATGAGGCCGCGCGGCATGTCCCGGCCCGGGTCGCGGGTCTCCTCACCGAGGTTGGCGAGCACCTCGAACCCGCCGAAGGCGAAGAACACGACGGCCGCGGCCGCCACCACTCCGGAGGCACCGAAGACGCTCGGGGTCGCGCCGGTGACGGCCTGCCACAGCGGCATCGTCAGCCACGACCCCACCGACTCCGGAGCCGGTTGCGCGGGCGGCACGAACGGGCTCCAGTTCTCGACGCGCACGAAGAACGCGCCGACGCCGATGATGAACAGGCAGACCGAGACCTTGATGACGACGAGCACGTTGGTCACCCACTTGGTCTCGGTGATGCCGAGGGCGGCGATGGCACCGAGCACGAGGGTGATCCCGGCGGCGCCGAGGTTGACGACCGAATCCTCGCCGAAGAAGGTCGGCGGCAACCCCAGCGCCGACTGCAGGTAGCCCGACCAGCCGCGCGCGACGACCGATGCGGCGAGGGCGAATTCGAGGATGAGGTCCCACGCGATGATCCACGCGAAGAGCTCCCCGATCGTCGTGTACGCGTAGGTGTACGCACTGCCCGCGGTGGGCACCGACGACGCCAGCTCGGCGTAACACAGCGCCGCGAGCAGCGCCACGATCCCGGCGATGAGGAACGACAGCACGACCGCCGGGCCGGCGGCGTTCTTGGCCTGCACGCCGGTGAGGGTGAAGATGCCGGTGCCGATGACCAACCCCACCCCGAAACCGACGAGGTCCATGGCGGTCAACTTCTTGGCCAGCCCGGGGTGGGCCGCGTCGACGTGGTCCGCGTCGTTCTGCGCCAGAACGGCGCTCACCGGCTTGCGGCGCAGCGGGCCGTGCGAGGTGTTCATAGCCGCGCAAGCTAGCGCCTCCCGCGGGTTGCCGTGCGCGCGGGTCCACCCAGCGGCACGGGGAGACGGCTCGAGCCCCGAGTCGACGCCGCGAGTCGAGCCCTGGGTCGGGCTCCGGCTCGGACGGCTGCGCCGGCTCGGACAGATCAGAACCTCGGACGGCCGGGGGATCGACACACCCACGACAACCGGGCGGCCACCCGGCTGGGGTGACCGCCCGGTTCGAGCGCGAGAGGTCAGCGGTGCAGCGTCTCCTGCGCGACGGAGGCCTCGCCGGTCGCCAGGTGGGAGTGCTTCTTGCCGTAGCCGAAGTAGATCGCAAGGCCGATGGCGAGCCAGACGACGAACCGGATCCACGTCTCGGTGGCCAGGCTGGCCATCATGCCCAGGCACAGCACGGCGGACAGCGCCGGGACGAACGGGGAGAACGGCACCCGGAAGGGGCGCTTCATGTCGGGGCTCGTGCGGCGCAGCACGATGACCGCGATCGAGACGACGAAGAACGCGAACAGCGTTCCGATGCTCACCATCTCGGCGAGCGCGCCCAGCGGCACGAAGGCGGCCAGGAGGGCGACGGCGATCGTCGTGCCGACGGTGATCCCCACCGGGGTGCGCCACTTCGGGTGCACCCGGCCGACCGCGGGCGGCAGCAGCCCGTCGCGGGAGAGCGCGAAGCCGATGCGGCCCATGCCGATGATGTCGACGAGGATCACCGAGCTCAGCCCGCAGACCGCGGCGACGCCGATGAGCACCCCGGCCCAGCCGAGCCCGACCTGCGCGAACGCGTCGGCCAGCGGCGCGCCCTCGGAGATCTGGGTGTAGTTGACCATGCCGGTGATGACGAGGCAGACCGCGAGGTAGAGCACGGTGCAGATGACGAGCGCCCCGATCAGCCCGCGGGGCATGTCGCGGCCCGGGTCCTTGGCCTCCTCACCGAGGTTGGCGACGACCTCGAAGCCGGAGTAGGCGAAGAACACGACGGCCGCGGCGGCCAGCACGCCGGAGATCCCGAAGACGCTCGGGGTGACCCCGCTGACGACCTGCCACAGCGGGGTCTGCAGGGTGCCCATCGCCGACTCCGCAGACGGCTGCGAGGGTGGGATGAACGGGTTCCAGTTGCCGGACTTCACGTAGAACGCGCCGACGACGATGATGAAGACGCACACCGAGACCTTGATGACGACCAGCGTGTTCGTCACCCACTTGGACTCCTGGATGCCCCGCAGCGCGACGAAACCGAGCACGAGGGCGATGAACACGCCGCCGAGGTTGATGACCGAATCCTCCCCGAAGAACGTCGTCGGCAGGTTGAACGCCTCCTGCAGGTAGCCCGACCAGCCGCGGGAGACGACGGCGGCGCCGAGGGCGAACTCCAGCACGAGGTCCCAGGCGATGATCCACGCGAAGATCTCACCGATCGTCGTGTACGCGTACGTGTACGCGCTGCCGGCGGTCGGCACCGACGAGGCCAGCTCGGCGTAACACAGCGCGGCGAGCAGCGCGACGACCCCGGCGATGAGGAACGAGATCGCCACGGCCGGCCCGGCCGCGTTCTTGGCCTGCACGCCGGTGAGCGTGAAGATGCCGGTGCCGATGATCATGCCGATGCCGAACCCGATGAGGTCTTTGGTCGTCAGCCGTTTCGCCAGGCCGTGGGACTCGCCGTCGACGGGATCGTTCTGGTGGATGACAGTCTCGACGGACTTTCGCCGCAGCGGACTGCCTGAGGAAGAGGTCATGCGCGCAAACGTAGGGGCCACCACCCATTGACAACAGGGCCCGAACCACAGAAATCGGACCTTTGCTCAAGGGTTAACACCGTCGAAACGTCACCCGACCTGCGCGGACCCCGGCCACGGTTCCGGCACACTGCAACAGTGCGCCCCGCGGCCCTCGCCTCGACGACCGGCGCCGGCGAACCGGCGTGGGTGCTGCACGTCGACCTCGACCAGTTCATCGCCGCCGTCGAGGTGCTGCGCCGCCCCGAGCTGGCCGGCCTGCCGCTCATCGTCGGCGGCCGCGGCGACCCGACCGAACGCGCGGTGGTCTCGACCGCCTCCTACGAGGCCCGCGCCTTCGGAGTCGGGTCGGGCATGCCCTTGCGGATCGCCGCCCGCAAGTGCCCGGAGGCGGTGATCCTGCCCGTCGACGCGCCCGCCTACCTCGCCGCCTCCGAGGCGGTCATGGCGGTGCTGCGCGAGCTGGCGGTGGTCGAGGTGCTCGGCTGGGACGAGGCCTTTCTCGGCGTGCGCACCGCCGATCCGGTCGCCTTCGCCCACCAGGTGCAGGAGGCGGTGTTCGCCGCGACCCGGTTGCACTGCTCGATCGGAGTCGGTGACACCACGGTGCGGGCCAAGAACGCCACCGACTTCGGCAAGCCGCGCGGGGTGTTCACGCTGACCGCGGCGAACTGGCTCGAGGTGATGGGTGAGCGGCCGACGCGGGCGCTGTGGGGCGTGGGCGCCAAGGTGTCCGCGCGGCTCGCGGCGCTCGGGGTGCAGACCGTCGCGCAGCTCGCCACCGCCGACGTCGAACCCCTCGTCGCAGAGTTCGGTCCGCGGATGGGGCCGTGGTACCGCGACCTGGGGCGCGGCGAGGGGCGCGCGCACGTCGACCCGACCCCGTGGGTGCCGCGCGGACACGGACACGAGACGACCTTCCAGACCGACCTGGCCGACCGCGCGGAGATCCTCGCCGCGGTCGCCGCGCTCGCCGAGCGCGTCGTCGACGCGATCGGTCGCGAGGGCCGGCCCGCGGTGCGGCTGCAACTGAAGATCCGGTACGCGCCGTTCTTCACGGTGACGCGTTCGCGCAAGCTGCCTGCCGCCACCGCCGAGCGCGCCGACATCGTCTCCGCCGCGGTGCGTTTGGCCCGTGACCGGATCGAGCCGGACCGGCCGATCCGGCTCCTGGGCGTGTACGCGGAGATGGCCCCGCCGGAGTGAGGAACGCACCCGGTGCTGACGCTGCGCTGATCTTGCGGGGACACCGCGCGCCGCGCATGGAAGTCTGGGACGGGCACTTCGACGGCGCCTGAACCGTTCCACGCTGGGCGGCTCCCGCGTCGACGGGGTCGAGCTCGCGCTCCCCAGGCGCGGCACCGCCAGAAACCGACGATCCACACCGCAGGGACATGTCCCCCGAGTTGCGCGGGTACGATCAGCCACCGCGATCGACCTGCGGCATCCCGCGCATGCCCGGAGAAGGACACTCATGAGTGGAAACGCCAGCTACCGACTCGACAACACCGCCGTGCTGTCCGTGGAGTCGGTCGAGGCCCCCGAAGTCATCACCTCGGACGCCATCGACGACCGCCTCGTCGACACCTACGCGCGCCTGGGGCTGACCCGCGGCATGCTCGCCTCGCTGGCGGGCGTGCAGTCGCGCCGATGGTGGCCGGCCGACGAGGGCTACGTGCAGGGCGCGGTCGTCGCCGGTCGGCAGGCGCTGGCCGCCGCGGAGGTCGACCCCGACCGCGTGAGGCTCCTCATCAACGCCTCGGTGACCCGCCCGCACCTGGAGCCGGCCGTGGCCACGCAGGTGCACCACCAGCTGGGCCTGCCGACGGGCTGCATGAACTTCGACGTGACCAACGCCTGCCTGGGCTTCGTCAACGCGATGCACCTGGCGGGCACGCTCATCGACGCGGGCCAGATCGAGTACGCGCTCGTCGTCACCTCCGAGGGCACCCGCGAGCCGCAGGAACGCACGATCGCCCGGCTCGAGCGCGGCGAGACCACCAAGCACGAGATCAAGGAGGCGTTCGCCACGCTGACCGTCGGGTCGGGCGCCGCGGCCATGGTGCTCGCCCGCAAGGACGCCAACCCCGACGGGCACACGCTCGTCGGCGGCGTGAGCCGCGCCGGCACCGCCCACCACAACCTGTGCATCGGGTCGATGGAGGAGATGAAGACCGACAGCGGCGCCCTGTACACCGAGGGTCTGGCGCTGGCCGTCGACACGTGGAAGGACGCCAAGGGCGAGTTCGACTGGGAGGAGATGGACAGCTACGTCGCGCACCAGACCTCGATCGTGCACATCCGCGGCCTGTGCGACTCCCTCGGCCTCGACATGGACAGGTTTCCGCTGACGCTCATCGAGCACGGCAACACCGCGTCGGCCTCGGTGCCGTTCACGCTCGCGCAGCACTCCCCCAACCTGTCCACCGGCGACCGGGTGCTGCTCATGGGCATCGGCTCCGGCCTGAACACCTCGTTCGCCGAGCTCGCCTGGTGAGTCGGGCCGCATCG
>JBDIAM010000248.1:0-5470 GCA_039812445.1 Piscicoccus intestinalis
CCCTTGCCGGTGGCGATGATCTCGTGCAGCGCGGCGGCCTCGGCCTGCAGGTCGAAGGTCTCCAGGCGCTTCTGCAGCGCCGCCGCGCCCATGCCGCCCTCGAAGTAGAGGCCGTAGCGCATGCGCATCTCGCGGTAGAGCACCTCGTCGCCCTCGAGGTCTTGCACCTTGAGGTTCTTGAACCGGTCCCAGACCTGTTCGAGACGCTCGATCTGCTGGTCGGCCTTCTTGCGGATGTTGTTCATCTCGCGCTCGGCCGACTCGCGCACCTTGCGGCGCACGTCGCCCTTGGCGCCCTCGGCCTCCAGCTCGGCCAGGTCGCCCTCGAGGCGCTTGGCGCGGGAGTCGACCTCGGCGTCGCGGGCCTTCTCGATCTCCTTCTTCTCGACGTCGAGTTGCGCCTCCAGCGACGGCAGGTCGCGGTGGCGAGCGTCCTCGTCGACGGAGGTGATCATGTACGCCGCGAAGTAGATGACCTTCTCGAGGTCCTTCGGAGCCAGGTCGAGCAGGTACCCCAGGCGCGAGGGCACGCCCTTGAAGTACCAGATGTGGGTGACCGGCGCGGCCAGCTCGATGTGACCCATCCGCTCGCGGCGCACGCCGGAGCGGGTGACCTCGACGCCGCAGCGCTCACAGATGATGCCCTTGAACCGGACGCGCTTGTACTTGCCGCAGTAGCACTCCCAGTCGCGGGTCGGGCCGAAGATCTTCTCGCAGAAGAGGCCGTCCTTCTCCGGCTTGAGGGTGCGGTAGTTGATCGTCTCGGGCTTCTTGACCTCGCCGTGGCTCCACGCGCGGATGTCCTCCGCGGTCGCCAGGCCGATGCGCAGTTCGTCAAAGAAGTTGACGTCGAGCACGTGTGTCTCTCTCTCGCTTCACAAACTTGTGGTCAACACGATTCGGTGTGGTGCGCCGGCGGGGCTGCCGCCGGCGCACCGGATGTGGTCGTCAGACTTCTTCGACGCTGCTCGGCTCGCGCCGGCTCAGGTCGATGCCCAGCTCCTCGGCGGCCCGGAAGACCTCCTGGTCGGGCTCGCGCAGGTCGATGGACTGGCCGTCGGAGGAGAGCACCTCGACGTTCAGGCACAGCGACTGCATCTCCTTGATGAGCACCTTGAAGCTCTCGGGAATGCCCGGCTCGGGGATGTTCTCGCCCTTGACGATGGCCTCGTACACCTTGACGCGGCCGGTGACGTCGTCGGACTTGATCGTCAACAGCTCCTGCAGCGCGTAGGCCGCGCCGTACGCCTCGAGGGCCCACACCTCCATCTCGCCGAAGCGCTGGCCACCGAACTGCGCCTTACCACCCAGCGGCTGCTGCGTGATCATCGAGTACGGGCCGGTGCTGCGGGCGTGGATCTTGTCGTCCACGAGGTGGTGCAGCTTGAGGATGTACATGTAGCCGACGCTGACCGGGTCGGGGTAGGGCTCGCCGGAGCGGCCGTCGAACAGGCGCGCCTTGCCGCTGGCCCCGATGAGCCGCTCACCGTCGCGGGTGGGCAGGGTCGAGTCGAGCAGCCCGGTGATCTCCTCCTCCTTGGCGCCGTCGAACACCGGCGTGGCAACGCGGCTGCCGGCCGGGGCCGAGCGCGCGTCGTCGGGGATCATGCCCGCCCAGTCGGGGTCACCGGCGATCTCCCAGCCGCGGCTGGCGGCCCAGCCGAGGTGGATCTCGAGGATCTGGCCGATGTTCATGCGGCCCGGCACACCGAGGGGGTTGAGCACGACGTCGACGGGCGTGCCGTCCTCGAGGAACGGCATGTCCTCGACCGGGAGGATCTTGGAGATGACGCCCTTGTTGCCGTGCCGGCCGGCGAGCTTGTCGCCGTCGGTGATCTTGCGCTTGTTGGCCACGTAGACGCGCACGAGCTGGTTGACGCCCGGAGGCAGCTCGTCGCCCTCCTCGCGGTCGAACACCTTGACGCCGATGACCGTGCCGGTCTCGCCGTGCGGCACCTTCAGCGAGGTGTCGCGCACCTCGCGCGCCTTCTCGCCGAAGATCGCGCGCAGCAGCCGCTCCTCGGGGGTCAGCTCGGTCTCACCCTTGGGGGTCACCTTGCCGACGAGCAGGTCGCCGTCGCGCACCTCGGCGCCGATGCGGATGATGCCGCGCTCGTCGAGGTCGGCGAGCACCTCCTCGGAGACGTTCGGGATGTCCCGGGTGATCTCCTCGGGGCCCAGCTTGGTGTCACGCGCGTCGACCTCGTGCTCCTCGATGTGGATCGAGGAGAGCACGTCGTCCTGCACGAGCCGCTGGCTCAGGATGATCGCGTCTTCGTAGTTGTAGCCCTCCCACGGCATGAACGCGACGAGCAGGTTGCGACCCAGGCTCATCTCGCCGCCGTCGGTGGCCGGGCCGTCGGCGATGACGTCGCCGACCTCCAGGCGCTGGTTCTCGTCGACGAGCACCCGCTGGTTGTAGCTGGTGCCCTGGTTGGAGCGCATGAACTTGGCGATCCGGTAGGAGACGTGCGTGCCGTCGTCGTTGCCGACGGTCACGACGTCGGCCGAGACCGACTCCACGACACCGGCCTTGGTGGCGCGCACGACGTCACCGGAGTCGAGCGCGGCACGGTACTCCATACCGGTGCCGACGAACGGCGCCTCGGAGCGCACCAGCGGCACGGCCTGCCGCTGCATGTTCGCGCCCATGAGCGCGCGGTTGGCGTCGTCGTGCTCGAGGAACGGGATGAGCGCGGTGGCGGCCGAGACCATCTGGCGCGGCGAGACGTCCATGTAGTCGACGTCGACGCCCGGGAGGTCTTCGGACTCACCGCCCTTGGAGCGCACGAGCACGCGGTCGTCGACGAAGTAGCCGTCTTCACCGATCGGCGCGTTGGCCTGGGCGATGACGAACTCGTCTTCCTCGTCGGCGCTCAGGTAGTGCACGAGGTCGGAGACCTTGCCGTGCTCGACCTTGCGGTACGGGGTCTCGACGAAGCCGAACGGGTTGATGCGCCCGTAGCTGGCGAGCGAGCCGATGAGGCCGATGTTCGGGCCTTCCGGGGTCTCGATCGGGCACATGCGGCCGTAGTGGCTCGGGTGGACGTCGCGGACCTCCATGCCGGCGCGGTCGCGGCTCAGACCGCCGGGGCCCAGCGCCGACAGGCGGCGCTTGTGGGTCAGGCCCGCGAGCGGGTTGTTCTGGTCCATGAACTGGCTCAGCTGGCTGGTGCCGAAGAACTCGCGGATGCTGGCCACGACCGGGCGGATGTTGATCAGGGTCTGCGGCGTGATCGCCTCGACGTCCTGGGTGGTCATCCGCTCGCGCACGACCCGCTCCATGCGGCTCAGGCCGGTGCGCACCTGGTTCTGGATGAGCTCACCGACGTTGCGCAGGCGGCGGTTGCCGAAGTGGTCGATGTCGTCGGTCTCGACGCGCAGTTCGACGTCGGCGCCGCGGCGACGGCCCGGGATCGTCTCCTGGCCGGCGTGCAGCGCGACGAGGTACTTGATCGTCGCGACGATGTCGTCGACGGTGAGCGTCGACTCGCCCAGCCCCGCCTCGATGCCCAGCTTCTTGTTGACCTTGTAGCGGCCGACCTTGGCCAGGTCGTAGCGCTTGGGGTTGAAGTAGAGGTTGTCGAGCAGCGCCTGCGCGGCCTCGCGCGTCGGCGGCTCGCCCGGGCGCAGCTTGCGGTAGATGTCGAGCAGCGCGTCGTCCTGCCCCGTGGTGGAGTCCTTCTCCAGCGTCTGCCGCATCGCGTCGTAGTCGCCGAACTCCTCGAGGATCTGGGCGTCGCTCCAGCCGAGGGCCTTGAGCAGCACCGTGACCGACTGCTTGCGCTTGCGGTCGACGCGCACGCCGACCATGTCGCGCTTGTCGATCTCGAACTCCAGCCACGCGCCCCGGCTCGGGATGACCTTGGCCGAGTAGATGTCCTTGTCGGAGGTCTTGTCGGGGGTGCGCTCGAAGTACACGCCGGGGCTGCGGACCAGCTGGGACACCACGACGCGCTCGGTACCGTTGATGATGAACGTGCCCCGCTCGGTCATCAGCGGGAAGTCGCCCATGAACACCGTCTGGCTCTTGATCTCGCCCGTGGTGTTGTTCATGAACTCGGCGGTGACGAACAGCGGAGCGCTGTAGGTCATGTCCCGTTCTTTGCACTCGTCGATCGAGTACTTCTGCTCCTCGAAACGGTGGTCTCGGAAGCTGAGGGACATGGAGCCGGAGAAGTCTTCGATCGGGGAGATCTCCTCGAAGATCTCCTCCAGACCGGAGCGCTCGGGAACGTCGTCGCGCCCCTCGTCGATGGCCAGGGCCACCCGCTCCTGCCAACGCTCGTTACCGAGCAGCCAGTCGAAACTCTCCGTCTGAAGCGCCAACAGGTCGGGCACTTCGAGGGGTTCGCGGATCTTCGCGAAAGACACACGACCGGAGGCCGTGATAGCACTGGACATCTTCTGGGTCGCGGTACGCGAGGCAGCCAAGGATGGTCCTTCCAGAGGCCTGGGTTGAACGGCGGTTCGCGCCTGCCGTCATGCCCGCTCTGCCTCGCAGAGGCGCCCCTGACCAGCGAAGTCACAGTGATCCCCGGACTGGGCCGGAAGGAATTGGCGCATGTGACGGGTCGGGGGGCTCGACGCGAGCAGGGAGCATAGGCAGCGCAAAGCGACAGCATACCCGTGGAGGCCGCGAGAGTCTAATCGACTCCGATCGGCGCCGCAGCCCGTGGCCTGAGCCGGTCGAACCTGCTCGCTCAGTGTCCTGCCCAGTCGAGCGCCAGGTCAAGCTTTGTGTGCGCCGGGTGTGTGCATCTCGGAGCGACGAATTGCCCGTACGGACGACGGCGGGGGCCACGGACATGTCCGTGGCCCCCGCCGGGGTGTGTGCGCCGAAGGCGCGGGAGAGTCAGCGCGTCACTTGAGGGTGACGGTGGCGCCGGCGCCCTCGAGGGCGGCCTTGGCCTTCTCCGCGTCGTCCTTGTTGGCCTTCTCCAGGACGGCCTTGGGGGCGCCGTCGACGAGGTCCTTGGCCTCCTTCAGGCCGAGGCTCGTCAGCGCGCGCACCTCCTTGATGACCTGGATCTTCTTGTCGCCGACCGACTCGAGGATGACGTCGAACTCGTCCTTCTCCTCCTCGGCGGGGGCGTCGCCGCCCGCGCCACCGGCGGCGGGGGCACCCGCGACGGCGACCGGGGCCGCGGCGGTGACGTCGAACTTCTCCTCGAACGCCTTGACGAACTCCGAGAGCTCGATGAGCGTCATCTCGGAGAAGACGTCGAGGAGCTCGTCGTTGCTGAGCTTGGCCATGATGGCTTCCTTCCTAGCTATGCCGTGAGTGGCAGTTGATGAATCGCAGGCTGCGCTCGCGCGTCAGCCCTCGTCGCCACCCGCGGCGACGTCGGTGGTCTCGGGAGCGGCGGGCGCGGGGGCGCCGCCCGCCTCCTCGACCTTGGCGCGCAGGGCCTCGACGGTGCGGACCGTCTTGCTCAGCGGCGCCTGGAACAGGGCGGCGGCCTGGCTC
>JBDIAM010000249.1:0-5453 GCA_039812445.1 Piscicoccus intestinalis
TTCCACGGCCGCAGCACCGGGGCCCTGGCCCTGACCCACAAGCCGGCCTACCGGGAGCCGTTCGCCCCGCTGCTGCCCGGCGTGTTGCCGCACGTGCCGTACAACGACCCGGACGCGCTGCGGGCGGTCTTCGCCGAGCACGGCGACCAGATCGGCGCCTTCGTCGTCGAGCCGGTGCAGGGCGAGGCGGGGGTGCTGCCGGCCGACCCCGAGTACCTGCGGCTGGCCCGCGAGCTGACCACCCGGCACGGGGCGCTGCTCGTGCTCGACGAGATCCAGTCGGGCATCGGCCGCACCGGAGTGTGGTTCGCCCACCAGCGCGCCGGCATCACCCCCGACGCGATCACCGTCGCCAAGGGCCTGGGCGGTGGCTTCCCGATCGGCGCGCTCGTCACCTACGGGTCCGACGTCACCGCCCTGCTCGGAGCCGGTCAGCACGGCACGACTTTCGGCGGCAACCCGCTGGCCTGCGCCGCGGGGTTGGCCGTGCTGGAGATCATCGAACGCGACGGCGTGCTGGAGCGGGTCGAGCAGGTCGGTGCCAAGCTCGCCGACGCGATCGGCGGCCTGGGTCACCCGCAGATCGCCGGCATGCGCGGTCGTGGCATGCTGCAAGGGATTTCGCTGAACGCGCCGATCTCGCCGCGGGCCTGCGCCCTCGGCCAGGACGCCGGTTTCATCCTCAACCCCGTCCGGGAGGACACGATCCGATTGGCCCCCTCGCTGCTGCTGGAGACCGAGCACATCGACGAGTTCGTCGCCGCGCTGCCCGGGATCCTCGACACCGCCGCCGAGGAGACCGCCGCGGCCGCCGCCGGACACTGACGCATGGCGCTGGCCCAATCCCGCACCGCACGCCACCGGCGCATCGTCGAACTGCTCGACAACCTGCCGATCCGGTCGCAGGCCGAGTTGCTCACGCTGCTGGCCCGGGACGGCCTCGAGGTCACCCAGGCGACGCTGAGCCGCGACCTCGTCGACCTCGGCGCGGTGAAGGTGCGCCGGGGCCGCCAGCTCGTCTACGCCGTGCCCGCCGAGGGCGGCGACATGACACCACGCCCCGCCGTCGACTCCGAGGAGGTCGACGCCCGGCTGCGCCGGCTGTGCGAAGAGTTGCTGGTGGCGGCCGAGGCCGTCGGCAACCTCGCCGTGCTGCGGACCCCGCCCGGGGCCGCGAACTACCTCGCCTCCGCCATCGACCGCAGCGCCGTGTGGCGGGCGGGCCGCATCGTGGGCACCGTGGCCGGCGACGACACGATCCTCGTCATCGCCGCCGACGAGCCCGGCAGCGCCGAGGTCGTGCGGCGGCTGCTCGCGCTCGCCGCAGGCACCGACGAGCCAGAGCCTGCCCGCGACCCCGGCACCGCAACGCAACCCGACCCGGCCGCGACCCGACCCGACAGCGATGGAGTTTCCCCGTGACCCCCGATAACACCCCCCACCCGGACGGGGCCGACGCCCCCGCGGAGCCGGGGGAGCAGGCCGCGCACACCCCCCTGGCCCTGTGGGGAGGCCGGTTCTCCGGCGGCCCGGCGCAGGCCCTCGCCGCCCTCAGCAAGAGCACCCAGTTCGACTGGCGCCTGGCGCCCTACGACCTCGCGGGGTCCCGCGCCCACGCCCGCGTGCTGCACCGGGCGGGGCTGCTCGACGACGCGACCCTGGAGACGATGCTCGCCGGCCTACGCACCCTCGGCCGCGACGTGGCCTCGGGGGCGTTCGCCCCCAGCGAGGAGGACGAGGACGTGCACACCGCCCTCGAACGCGGGCTCATCGAGCGCGTCGGCCCCGAGGTCGGCGGCCGGCTGCGGGCCGGGCGCTCCCGCAACGACCAGGTCGCCACGCTGTTCCGGATGTACCTGCGCGATCACGCGCGGTCGGTGAGCGGACTCGTCCTCGACGTCGTCGACTCGCTCATCGCCCAGGCCGCCGCGGCGGGGGAGGCCGCGATGCCGGGCCGCACCCACCTGCAGCACGCGCAGCCCGTGTTGCTGGCTCACCACCTGCTCGCCCACGCGTGGGCGCTCCTGCGCGACGTCGACCGGTGGCGTGACTGGGACGAGCGGGCGTGCGTCTCGCCGTACGGTTCGGGTGCGCTCGCCGGCAGCTCGCTGGGTCTGGACCCCGAGCTGGTCGCCGCGGACCTCGGGTTCGAGGGCGCGGTGGAGAACTCGATCGACGGCACCGCCAGCCGCGACTTCGTCGCCGAGTTCTGCTTCGTCGCGGCGATGGCCGCGGTCGACGTCTCGCGCCTGGCCGAAGAGGTCATCATGTGGGCGACCAAGGAGTTCGGGTTCGTCACCCTCGACGACGCGTTCTCCACCGGCTCCAGCATCATGCCGCAGAAGAAGAATCCCGACGTCGCCGAGCTGGCCCGCGGCAAGGCCGGCCGGCTCATCGGCGACCTCGCCGGTCTTCTGGCCACCCTCAAGGCGCTCCCGCTGGCGTACAACCGCGACCTGCAGGAGGACAAGGAGCCGGTCTTCGACGCCGTCGACACCCTCGAGGTGTTGCTGCCCGCCTTCGCCGGCATGGTCGCGACCCTGGTCTTCGACACCGACCGGCTCGCCGAACTGGCTCCGCAGGGCTTCTCGCTCGCGACGGACGTCGCCGAGTGGCTCGTACGGCAGGGCGTGGCGTTCCGGGTGGCCCACGAGGTGGCCGGCGCCTGCGTGCGCGAGTGCGAGGCCCTCGGCATCGAGCTGTGGGAGCTGTCCGACGACCAGCTGCGGGGCATCCACCCGGCGCTGACCCCCGGGGTGCGCGAGGTGCTCAGCGTGCCCGGCTCCCTGGCCTCCCGCAACGCCCGCGGCGGCACCGCCCCGAGCCAGGTCGCCGAGCAGCTGTTCCGGGCCCGTCAGGTCGCGGCCTGGCACCGTGACTGGGCCCAGCGCCGCCCGCGGGTGCAGGACTGAGCCGGTGTCACCCGGCCCGCGGCTCGGACCGGAGTTCTTCGACCGGCCGGTCCTCGAGGTCGCCCCGGACCTGCTCGGCTGCCTGATCACACACAACAGTGTGACGATACGTCTCACCGAAGTGGAGGCGTACGACGGCGAGCGGGACCCCGGCTCCCACGCGTTCCGCGGGCGCACCCCGCGCACCGAGGTGATGTTCGGTCCTCCGGGCGGCCTGTACGTCTACTTCACCTACGGCATGCATTTCTGTGCGAATGTCGTGTGCGGTCCGGACGGGCGCGCGTCGGCAGTGCTGCTGCGCGCGGGTGAGGTGGTCTCCGGCGCCCCGGAGGCGCTGGCTCGACGCACCCGTCCCGGCGGTCGTCCGCCGAGCCCGCGCGACCTCGCGCGCGGACCGGCCCGGATGACGGTCGCGCTCGGCATCGGGCGGGAGCACAACGGCGTCGACACGACCGCCGATGGCGCCCCCGTGTGGCTGCGCAGGCCGACCGAGTCGGTCGTCGGCAAAATTCGCCAGGGGCCGCGAGTGGGGGTCAGCGGCCCCGGCGGCGACCCGGCCGCCTACCCGTGGCGGTTCTGGCTGGCCGATGAGCCGACGGTGTCGCTCTACCGCCCGGCGGTCCCGCGGGCCCGCAAGCGTTCCGGGTCGCGCGCACCGCAGTGATGACCGCACCCCGACACCGGGTGTGCCCCGGGACGCCGCGTGCGGCAGTCTGTCTAGCAGTCCCGTGGGCACCCGGCCCCGGACAGGAGACGGTGCCGCGGACGCGGCGCGAACGGAAAGGACCGGTAGCGGCGTGAGCAACGTGCTCGATGAGCTGATCTGGCGCGGACTGGTGGCCCTGTCCACCGACGAGGACGCGCTGCGGGAGGCGCTCGAGAAGAGGCTGACGGTGTATTGCGGCTTCGACCCCACCGCTCCGTCGCTGCACTTCGGCAACCTCGTGCAGCTCATCGTGCTGCGGCACCTGCAGCGCGCCGGGCACCAGGTGATCGGGCTGGTCGGCGGCTCGACCGGGCTCATCGGCGACCCGCGTCCGACGAGTGAGCGGGTACTGAAGACCAAGGAACAGACCGCCGCCGACGTCGAGCGCATCGCGACCCAGGTGCGGGCCGTGCTCGGGGCCGACACCGCCAACCCGCCCCTCTTCGTCAACAACCTCGACTGGACGGCGCCGATCAGCGCGCTCGACTTCCTGCGCGACTACGGCAAGCACTTCCGGGTCAACCAGATGATCCGCAAGGACGCGGTGGCCGCCCGGCTCAACTCCGACGAGGGCATCTCCTACACCGAGTTCAGCTACCAGATCCTGCAGGCGCTGGACTACCTGCACCTGTGGCGCGACCACGGCTGCACGCTGCAGACCGGGGGCCAGGACCAGTGGGGCAATCTCACCGCCGGTGTCGACCTCGTCCGGCGCGTCGAGGGCGAGCAGGTGCACGCACTCACGACGCCCCTGCTCACGGACGCCTCGGGGGAGAAGTTCGGCAAGTCGCTGGGCAACAGCGTGTGGCTCGATCCGGCGATGACCTCCCCGTACGCCTTCTACCAGTACTTCCTCAACATCGAGGACGCCTCGGTGGTCAAGCTGCTCAAGGTGTTCACCGACCGCACCCGCGACGAGATCGCCGACCTGGAGCGGCAGGTGGAGCACGAACCGTTCAAGCGGACTGCCCAGCGCACCCTCGCGGCGGACATCACCACGCTCGTGCACGGGCCCGAGGCGACCGCGGCGGTGCAGACGGCCTCCCAGGCGCTCTTCGGCAAGGGCGACGTGTTCGGTCTCGACGCCCGGACCTTCGCTGATGCCACCGCCGAGTTGCCCGGTGGCGAGGTGGCCGCGGGCACGAGCCTCGTGGACGCGCTCGTCGCCGCGGGCCTGGCCGACTCGCGCAACGCCGCGCGCCGCACGATCGGCGAGGGCGGTGCCTCGGTCAACAACACCAAGATCACCGACCCGGAGGCGGTGCTGCAGGAGCCCGACTTCGTGCACGGCCACGCGGCCCTGCTCAAGCGGGGGCGGCGCAACCTCGCGGCGGCCCGCCTGGCCGGCAGGTCCTGACGCGGACCGGCGGGGCCAGCAGCGGACCGGCGGACCCGGTCCGCGCCCCGAGCCGCCCGCAAGCCGCTGACCAGCCGATTTGCTTCCGCCGCGCGGGCCTGCCTAATCTTCTGCAAGCCCGCACGGCGGGAGGAACGGACAAGAGCCGATCCGAACTCCACGGAGTTCGACGAGGCTTCTGGCCGGTCCCGCGGCGGACATCTACAGCGGCACCGAGCACGCCGGCACCGGCTCCCAGACGGGAGTTGAGCTGACGGAGACGGGCTGCTACAGTAGGTAGCCGGTCACGAGAGCTGAACGCAGGACCTCGAAGCCGATGGCTTCGGTCGCTAGCGCACCACCTCGGGACCGAACACAAGAAGCCCTCTACGAACAGGCACCGTTCGTGTGCCCGGAGTAGTTGCGCATCCGATTCTTGAGAACTCAACAGCGTGCCATGACGATTGATGCCGATTGTTTGTTTGGTTGATGTCGTTCC
>JBDIAM010000250.1:0-5451 GCA_039812445.1 Piscicoccus intestinalis
CTGCGAACCCGCCTGCGAGCCGGGCTGCGAGGAGGCGGCCGGTGTCGACCCCTCGGCCGAGCCGGCTTCCGGCGACGCGGAGCCCTCGTCGAGCCCGCCGCCGGCAGCCCCCGGGGCACCGGCGATACCTCGGCCGGAGGCCCCGCCGCGCCGGCCGGTGACCCGCTCGACGTAGCCGAGGATGTCGTCGAGGTCCTCGCTGGTCGGCGCGATGTCGGGGTGCCCCCATGCCTTGTCGCGGGTGGCGGCGTCGCCGGCGTTCTCCAACGCGGCGAACAGGTTCGCGGCGTCGCGCAGCCGGCGGGGCCGCAGCTGCAGCCCGACGAGCTGGTGGAAGAGGTGCTCGGCGGGTCCGCCGGTGGCGCGTCGGCGCCGCACGGCCTCCCCGAGCGCGGCCGACTGCGGCAGGTGCCGGGCCGTGGCCTGCGCCGTCACGACGTCGACCCAGCCCTCGACGAGCGCCAGCAGGGTCTCCAGGCGAGCCAGCGCCCGCTGCTGGGCGGGGCTGGGATCGGGCGTGAACAGGCCGCCGGTCAACGCGTTCTGCATGGCCTGCGGGTCCATCGGGTCGATGCTCGACAGCTTCGCCTCGATGCCCTCGGTGTCGACGGAGATGTCGGCCGCGTAGGCCTGCACCGCCGCCACGAGCTGCGGGCCGAGCCACGGCACGTCGGCGAACAGCCGCGCGCGGGCCACCTCCCGCACCGCGAGGTAGAGCAGCACCTGGGCGTCGTCGACCTCGAGGCCCTCCGCGAACGTCGCGACATTGGCGGGCAGCAGCGCCACCGTGCCGGCCGGCAGCAGCGGCAGACCCACCTCGGTGCCGCTGACGACCTCACCGGCGAGATTGCCCACCGCCTGGCCGATCTGCGCGCCGAACATCGAACTGCTCATCCGCGCCATCATCGGCTCGAACTGGTTCATCATCGCGCCCAGGTCCGGCATCCCGCCGCCCGGCATCCCCGGCATCCCAGGCATCCCCGGCAGCTGGGGCAGTTCGCCGCTCTCGGTGAGCTTGTCGAGTTGGGCGCGCATGGCCCCGGTGATGGCGTCGTTGACGGCGGTCGCGACCGGCCCGACGAGGCGACCCCACATCGGCATCGTCTGATCGACCCACTCGGCGCGGCTCAGGGCCACGCCCGTGGCACCGGGCAGACTGAAGTCGGTGACCTCCTCCAGCCACAGGTCCGCGACGCCGACCGCATCGTGGACACCGCGCTGCAGGGTGGCGCTCACCACCGCGTCGCCGCCGGCGGCGACGGTCTTGCGCGCGACGTCGGTGCTCAGGTCGAGGTTGAGTCCGTCGGTGGGCTCCGCCGCGAACATCGCGGACAGCTGTCCGGCGAGCATCCGCATCGTCGGTTCGTCGATCTTGTCGAGGCCCATCGACTTCATGGCCTCGGCCATGGCCGGGTTGTCGGCGCTGCCGAGGAACTGCTCGAGCATGCGGCGCAGGTCGTCGGGGTCGGGGCCTGGCTGCTGACTGGACGACACGTCCGTCTCCTTGGGTTGTGAACTCGTGTCCGGGGTTGCTGACAGGATGTGACTAGACGATATCCACGACAGCCATGACGGGATACCGGGCAGCACATCGATGGATGCACGGACGGGAGCAGTCGCGGACCTCGTGACGGTGGGGTCCCGGGGGCGACGACTCCGGCTCCGTACACACGACGCTGCACACCACGCTGCATACGACGCTACGAGAACAACAACGGGAGGACGCCTGTGAGTTCCGGTGACGGGGCCGACACCGGCACGATCTCGCTGCGTGTGCTCAGCGCCGAGCTGTCGGTGCGCGGGGTCGACGGGCGGATCGCGCGCGAGATCGTGCGGCTGGGCCGCGACCGGTTCGGGGTGGAGGCGGTGTCGACCCGGCTGCGCGCGCCGGGGCTCGGCCCGTCGAACGGGGCGAAGGCGGCCAAGCACCCGACGGGCTCGCACCCCGACTCCCCGGCCACGAGCCCCGTCGTGGTGCACGTCGCGTTGAGCACCGACCTGCACCGCGACCTCGCGGTCGCGACCGCGGTCCGGCGCGCCGCGCTCGTCGAGCTGCTGCGGTCCTCGGCCGACGCCACCGCCGAGGGCGGGCACCTCGTCGTCGTCAGCTCGGCGCGGGTGTACGGGGCCAGCGCCGCCAATCCCGTGCCGATCCCGCCGGACGCGCCGCTGCACGCCCGCGACGACGGGGGACTGACCGGTGACCTCCTCGCCGTCGAGGCCGAACTGGAGGCGGTCCGGCGGGCCCGCCCCGACCTGCGCGTCAGCGTGGTCCGGGCCGCCGCGGTCGTCGGCCCCGGTGTCGACACGACGATCAGCCGGCATTTCGAGTCGCCGCGGCTGCTCGTGCTCTCCGGCAGCTCGCCGCGGTGGCAGTTCGTGCACGTCGAAGACCTGGCCACGGCGGTGATGTGCGTCGTCGGGCAGGGCCCGGACGGCGGCCTGGGGCCGGTCGTCACCGTCGGCGCCCCGGGGTCGATCTCGCAGGCGCGGATCGAACTCGTCAGCGGCAAGCGCCGCCTCGAGCTGCCGGCCGCGGCGGCGTTGGCCACCGCCCGGCGGCTGCACGCCGCGGGGGTGCTCAACACCTCCGGCGTCGACCTCGACTACGTGCGCTACCCCTGGCTCGTCTCCGCCGAGGCGCTGGAAGCCGCCGGGTGGCGGGCCGTCCACGACAACGAGACCTGCCTACAGGTGATGCTCGACGGGATCCGTCGCGACCGGGGTCTGCTCGCCCTGCGCCGCGACGCCGCCGTCGGCACGGCCAGCGCCGCGGTGGCGGTGGTGGGCACCGCCGCGATCGTGCGGCGACGCAAGCGACGAGGGAGCCTGATCTGATGAACGCAGCGGACCGTGTCCACAGCGAGGGGCCCCGGGACGACGCCGCAGGGCCCGGCCGGGTCTGCCTCGCCGAGCTGCGCGAGACCCCGCTCAGCGTCGACGAGGTGACGGCTGCGGTGTCGGGGCCCGGCGTCGGCGGCGTCGTGACGTTCACCGGTGTCGTGCGCGACCACGACGGTGGACGCGACGTGACCGCCCTGGAGTACTCGGCGCACCCGAGCGCGCCTGCCGTGCTGCGTGCGGTCGCGCAGGAGATCGCCGCGCAGGAGGGGGTCGTCGCGGTCGCCGCCACGCACCGGGTCGGGGACCTGCAGGTGGGGGACCTGGCGGTCGTGGTGGCCGTCGGCACCGGGCACCGCGGCGAGGCCTTCGCCGCCGGCCGCGACTTCATCGACACGCTCAAGGCGCGGGTGCCGATCTGGAAGCACCAGATCTTCACCGACGGCGGCGACGAGTGGGTGGGCACCCCGTGAGGCTGCCCCTGCGGGGCGAACGTGCCCGCGCGGGTGGCGACCCCGGCTCCGGCCCGATGCCACCGCGACACAGCGGCCCGGGGGAGTCGGGAGAGTCGAACCAGTCGGGCGAGTCGGAGAACTCGAACCGGTCGGGCGAGTCGGGGAACTCGGGCCGGTCGGCTCCCGGGCATGCCACCGGCCGGGGCAGCAGGGTCTCCTGGAGCCTGTCGCGGCAGACCCGCACCAGCCTGATCACGCTGCTGCTCGTGCTGCTCGTCGTCATCGCCGGCACCCTGTACCACCCGGCGTACGTCATCCTGCGGGCCGGGCCGGCGGTCGACACGCTCGGTGAGACCGGAGGCCACAATCTGGTCTCGATCAGCGGCGTGCCGACGTACCCGACGACCGGCAGCCTCGACTTCACCACCGTCGCCCAGTACGGCGGACCCGGCTACGACATCACCGTGTGGGATCTGCTCGTCGCCCGCCTCGACCCGCGGGCCCAGATCATCCCGCGTGATCAGCTGTACCCGCCGAACGCGACCGCCGACCAGGTGCGCCAGCAGACCTCGGCCCAGATGCAGGGTTCCCAGAACGCCGCGGCCGCGGTGGCGCTGCGGGCCGTCGGCAAGCCGGAGGAGGCGGTCGTGGCGCAGGTCGCGCCGAACGGCCCCGCCGTCGGGCACCTGCAGGAGGGCGACGTCGTCACCGCGGTCGGCGGCACCCGGGTGCAGGCGGCCGCCGACGTGTCCCGGCTCGTGCAGGCCGGGGGCGACAGCGTGCGGATGACCGTGCGGCGGTCGGGCTCCACCCTCGACGTCGACGTGCCGACCCGCGTGATCGACGGCCGCCGCATGGTCGGGGTCGGCCTGGAGGCGCGCTTCGACGACTCCATCACGGTGACGATCGACGCCGGCAACGTCGGTGGGCCCTCGGCGGGCATGATGTTCGCCCTCGCCGTCTACGACAAGATCACCCCCGGGCCGCTGACCGGGGGGCAGAAGATCGCGGGCACCGGCACGATCGGGCTCGACGGCGCGGTCGGCCCGATCGGCGGCATCGAGCACAAGATGGTGGGCGCCCGCGACGCCGGGGCCGCGTGGTTCCTCGCGCCCGCCTCCGACTGTCCGGAGGTGGTCGGCAACGTGCCCGACGGCCTGCACGTCGCCCGCGTGGCGACCTTCGACGAGGCGCGAGCGGCGGTCGAGGCCATCGGAGCCGGTCACGGCCGGTCCCTGCCCACCTGCACCGGCTGAGCCGCAACCGGAGTCGGGACCGGTCGCCGCGACGTCAGTCGCGCAGGGTCTGGCGCAGGGCGTCGAGCAGGCCGGGGGCGATGTTCTCCCCGACGGCCACGTCGTCGTCGTTGTCGTGGTCGCGCTGGCGCAGCAGGCACGTCGCGGCTCCGTCGCGCAGGACCGCGACGAGCAGCCGCACGTCCTGGCGCTGGGGATGGTCGGCGATCGCCGCCAGGGCGGCCTGCTCCTCCGTCGGCAGGTCGGCCTGCGCCTGCGGCGGCAGCACGATCCGCTCGACGGCGATGGCCGCCCCGTGCACCTGCGGGGGCCAGCCGATCTGCGCGAGCAGCTCCTCCAGTCCCGAGGAGGCGGGCAGGTCGTCCTGTTCGACGGCGCTCAGGGCGCCCGGCTCCTCGGCCTCCAGGTGGCTCAGCTGCGGCTGGGTCTCGCGGAGCTGCTCGGTGGTGACGAGAGCGAACAGACGGGCGGGTTGATCCCACCCGGCACCGGCGACGTAGCGTTCGATGTCCCGGGCACAGGTGAGCAGGGGCGGCAGATGCACGGTCACACCGCCTACTCTGCCGGACGTCCGGCCCCGCGCACGACGCGCCCGCTAAGGCGCGTGCGAGCATATTCGGCACGCCGTACTTTTCCCCAGGGTCTTGGGCACCCGGCGGGGGTAGGTACGTTGGGGGGTATCGGACAGTGACGAACCGGCACGCGATTTCGGCGAACGGGACGGCGACGGAACGGCGGTTGGCGTGAGCGACGAGAAGGATCAGGGGCCCACCGGCCCGGACGACCCGCGGCGTGACCCGGGCGGAGAAGGCTCCGCGCCCCGGGGCGGCTCCGGCTCCTCGTCGGGCTCGGGCTCCAGTTCGGGCTCGGGCTCCGGTTCGGGATCGGGCTCCGGTTCG
>JBDIAM010000251.1:0-5445 GCA_039812445.1 Piscicoccus intestinalis
GCCATGCGGCTGCGCTGCTCGGAGGCGGTGAAGTAGCCGGTCACGCGGCGCTTGATGTCGACCGACGTGCCGACGTAGAGCACGCGCCCGTCGTCGGCGCGGAACATGTAGACGCCCGGGGCGTTGGGCAGGTCGGCGGCCAGGTGGCGTTTGCGGCGCTGCGCCTGGCTCACCCGCGAGCTGTAGGCGGTGAGTTCTTCGAGGGTGTGCACCCCGAGGTTGCCGACGCGGCCGATGAGCCCGTGCAGCACGTCGACGGTGGCGCGGGCGTCGTGCAGGGCCCGGTGATCGGGGGTCTGTTCGGCGCCGAAGAGCACGGCGAGAGAGGAGAGCTTGTGGTTGGGGGCCTCGTCGCGGCTCACCAGTTGGCGGGCCAACCGCACCGTGTCGAGCACCCGGTTGCCCGGCCAGACAAGACCTTGACGCGCGGCGGCGGCCTTGAGGAACCCGATGTCGAAACCGGCGTTGTGGGCCACGAGCACCGCATCCCCGGCGAACTCGAGGAAGGCGGGCAGCACGGTCGCGATCCGCGGCGCCGTGGCGACCATGGCGTCGGTGATGCCGGTGAGCACCGCGATGAACGCCGGGATCGGCTCACCGGGGTTGACGAGGGTCTGGAATTCGCCGAGACGTTCGCCGCCGCGTACCTTGACCGCACCGATCTCGGTGATCGCGCAGTCCTGCGCGCTTCCCCCGGTCGTCTCCAGGTCGACCACGACGAAGGTGACGCTCGACAGCGGCGTGCCGAGGTCGTCGAACGTGGTCTGTACGGGCCGGGCGGCAGGCCGACCGGCCCCGGCCGCCGTTGCCGGGGCGGGACGTTCGGTGGTCTGGGGGAGCGCGGATCGGTACATGAGGCAGACCGTAGGTGTGAGCACCGACAAGATCCGGGGCGACACGGCGGGCGGCGATCTTGTCGGTGGTCGCACATAGCGTCGTCGACACGTCGAAAGACGCCGAACGGGCGCGCGGTGCGCCCGGCCGATCAAGGAGGCAACCATGTTCGTTGACTGCGCCACGTGCCCGGTGCGCGGCCGCTCGTGCGACGACTGCATCGTGCCCGTCCTGCTCGACGCTCATCCCGGCATGCCGCTGGACGAGGAGGAGCGCCGCGCCGTCGACGTCTTCGTCGGCGCCGGGCTCGTCGATGTCCGTGAGGCCGTGCGCCTGCGCGCCGTGAGCGAGCCGTGGTCGGGCGCGCGGGTGGGCTGAGCCGAGGGGTGCGGTCCGGCCCTCCGGTCGTGATCGTCACCGTCCTCGTGCTGCTCGCCGGCCTGGTCGCGGCCCTGACCGGCTGCTCTCCCGGAGCCGGGCTCAGTGGGCCGGGCGCGGCCACGTCCTCTGGTTCGAATCTTGGTTCGAGCCCAGGTTCGAGCCCAGGTTCGAGCGCGACCGGTCCGGGCGCGGGCGCGGCGGGTTCGGCAGCCGCAGCGGCGGCGCCTGATTGGGTGACTTCGGCACTGGTGGACAACCCGGTCTGGGAGCTGCCGGACGTGCAGGTGCGGCACGCCGACAAGGGAGCGCAGCCGGGGGAGGTGGCCGTCGTCTCGAACCTGCCTGCCGACCAGGGTGCCGAAGTGGCCGCTGCGGGTGCCCAGGCCGTGGCCGCGGTGCGCTCGGCGTGGCACCGTCCGTGGAACGGGCGGTTGCTCATCGTGGCACCCGCGGATCGGGCGCAGTGGGCCCGCGTAGCCGGCATGCCGAGAGCGTCGGCTGCCACCCCGGGCGCGGCAGCGGGGGCACCCGCGCCCGACGACGGGGTGGCTCCGGCGATGACCGTGCCGGGGGCCGACGGCAGCAGCGTCGTGGTGCTCGACCCGGTGGCCTGGGAGTCGGCCACCGGCACGGGGCGTCGCGCGCTGGTCATCCACGAGGCGGTGCATGTGGCCGTGCGCGCCGACCCGGCGTCCCCCGGGGTCGGTGCGGAGGCCGCCGCGCCCGCCTGGCTCAGCGAGGGCTTCGCGCAATGGGTCGCGTACGAGGCCGTCGGAGTCGGGCCTGATGCGGTCGCCGGTGACTTGTTGGCCCGGGTGCGGGCGCACGGGCCGCCCGAGCGGCTGCCCGTGCAGGCCGACTTCGAGGGTCCGGTGAGTTCGCGACTCGACGCCTACGCAGGCGCCTGGCTGGCGTGCCGCACGCTCGCGCAACGCGCCGGAGCGCAGGCTCCGCGCGTCGCCATGGAGGCCGGGTCGGTGTCGGCCGCCGGTCTTGACGAAGGGACGCTGACCCGCGACTGGCGCGCCGAGCTGAGGCGACTGGCCGACGCGGGCTGATCGACGCGGGCTGGCCGACGCGGCCTGATGGACGCGCGCTGACCGACGCGAGCCTGATGGACGCGGGCTGACCGGTCCAGCTCGAAAGCGCTCAGTCGCGGGACACTCAGCCGCGGGACATTTAGCCGCGGGACGTTCAGCCGCGGGACGTTCAGCCGCGGGACGCGCGGTGCTTGGCGTCGGCCTCCGTGTAGAGGGCTTCGATCTCGTCGGCGAAATCCTTGTAGATGACGTGGCGCTTGAGCTTCAGCGAGGGAGTGAGGTACCCGCGGTCCTCGGTGAAGTCGGTGCGCAGCACCCGGAAGCTGCGGATCGACTCGGCCCGGCTCACCGAGCTGTTGGCGCGGTCGATGGCCTGCTGCAGGTGCTCGTGCACCATCTCGTCGTCGTAGGCCTGCTCGAGGGTGATGTCGGGCCGCCCGTGGGCCTTGCCCCAGCCCGGCAGCATCTCGGAGTCGAGGGTCAGCAGCGCCGCGATGTACGGACGGTGGTCGCCGACGACGAGGCACTGCGAGACCAGCGGGTGGGCGCGCACGACGTCCTCGAGCACCGTGGGGGCGACGTTCTTGCCGCCCGCGGTGACGAGGATCTCCTTCTTGCGGCCGGTGATCTTCAGGAAGCCCTCGTCGTCGACCTCGCCGATGTCGCCGGTGCGCAGCCAGCCGTCGTCGGTGAAGGTCTCGCGGGTCGCCTCCTCGTTGTTGTGGTAGCCGCGGAACACCCCGACTCCGTTGACGAGGATCTCGCCGTCGTCGGCGACTCGGATCCCCACGCCGGGAATGGGGCGCCCGACCGTGCCGATCCGCGTCGCGTGCGGCGTGCACACGTTGGTCGGCGCCGTGGTCTCCGTCAGCCCGTACCCCTCGAGCACGTGGATGCCGACGCCCCGGAAGAAGTGCCCGAGCCGCGTCCCCAGCGGCGCGCCACCGCAGATCGCGTAGCGCACCCGGCCGCCCATGAGTGCGCGCAGCTTGGCGAACACGATGACGTCCATCGCCTTGTGCTGGGCCCGCAGGGCCAGCGAGACGCGTCCGTCGTCGAGCGCGCGGCTGTACGCGATCGCCGTCTTCGCGGCGAGCCGGAACAACCGCCCCTTGCCCTCGGCGGCCAGCTTCTGGTCGGTGGCGTTGTAGATCTTCTCGAAGACCCGCGGCACGCACAGCAGGAAGCTGGGTTTGAAGCTCTGCAGGTCACCCATGAGGTCGGAGATGTCGGGTGAGTGCCCGATCTTGACCTTGGCCGTGAAGGCGACGACCTGGATGAGGCGGGCCAGCACGTGCGCCAACGGCAGGAACAGGATCGTCGACGCAGGCTGGTCGACGACGTCGCCGACAGCGACGATCGCGTTCTCCGTGAGCGTCAGGAAGTTGCCGTGGGTCAGTTCGCAGCCCTTGGGGCGACCCGTCGTGCCCGAGGTGTAGATGATCGTCGCGAGGTCGTCGCGAGTGTTCACCGCCGTGCGTGCAGCCAGCGTCGCGTCGTCCACGTCGGCGCCGGCGGCGACGAGCTCGTCGAGGTGGCCTCCCTCGATCTGCCACACGTGCGCCAGCCGGGGCAGGTCGTCGCGGATCTGGGCGACGCGCTGGCTGTGCTCAGGGGTCTCCACGACGACCGCGACCGCGTGGGAGTCCTCGAGGATCCACGCGACCTGCTCGGGCGCGGAGGTCTCGTAGACCGGCACGGAGACGGCCCCGGCGACCCAGATCGCGAAGTCGAGCAGCGTCCACTCGTACCGGGTGCGGCTCATCAGGCCGACACGCTGGCCTGGCTCCACCCCGGCGGCGATCAGGCCCTTGGCGATCTCGCTGGTGCGGCGGGCGAATTCGGCATAGCTGACGTCGGTCCAGACATCACCCTCGCGGACGCCGAAGCCGGCTCCGTCGGGGTTGTGGGCGGCATGGTGGGCCGGCAGCTGACCCAGGTTGGCGAGCTCGCTCGGCTCGGTGACCGGGTCGACGATGATCTCCTGCATGTGGGCACGCTCCGTCGCGTCGGGGCGGCCACCGAAGGGCAACGATGCAGGTGGGGTCGGTGGCCAGGCTTTCTCACGACGGTAACCGACCCTTTCGTCCCACGGGAGGTAGGGCGTGGGAATGTCGCATGTCGTTACCCGGTGATGGGTGTCCACCGCCACAGCGATGGGGGTTCGCCACCGGTTGTGTGTGACGTCTCGGGTGTGACCACGCTGCGGTTTCCGGCGCGGCCTGGGTTGCCGGCGGTGACCGGCCCGGCGACCGGCCTGCTGACCGGCCTGCTGATCGGTTTGGTGAGCGGCCTGGCACGGACGACAGGCGGCGCGCGTCGTCGGGCCGCCGTGCTGCTGCCCGCGCGGGTACGGTGCGAAGCATGGCCCAGCAGACCGAATCCGAACTGTTCATCGACGCTCCGGCGCAGGAGGTGCTCGACGTCATCGCCGATCTCGAGGACTACCCGTCCTGGGTTTCCGGGCTGAAGTCGGTGCGGGTGCTCAGCGACGACGAGGGCTGGGTCGACGAGGCCGAGTTCGTGCTCGACGCCGGGGTGATCAAGGACACCTACGTGCTGCGCTACACCTGGGATGTCGAGGAGGACAGCACCGGCGTCGTCTCCTGGGGCCTGGTTCGCGGCAAGGCGCTGAGCGCCATGGACGGCTCGTACACCCTGGTCACGCACGAGGGCGGCACCGTCGTCACCTACCGGCTCTCGGTCGATCTGGCCATGCCGCTGCCCGCGATGGTGCGACGCAAGGCGGAGAAGTCGATCGTCACGACCGCCCTCCAGGGGCTGAAGTCGCGGGTCGAAGGCGGCCGATGACGCCCTCCGGTCCCGCCGACTCCGACGGTCTCACCGGCTCCGACGGCCCCGACGGTCCCGAGGAGCCCGAGCCGGAGCAGCCGGCTCAGCCGGATCAGGCTCGCCCGCGCGAGCCGGACCTCGACGAGGAGCGCCGGCTGCTCATCGAGGCGCTCACGCAGGCCTTCGCGCCTGCCGGCGGGGTTCCAGCGCAGGAGCCGGGCGGCACGAGGCAGCAGCCGGGCGGCACGAGGCAGCAGCCGGGCGACAAGAGGCAGGAGCCTGGCGACAAAAGGCAGCAGCCGGGCGGCTCGCAACGCGAGCCGGGTGAGGGGGCTGCGCAGCAGCCGGGCGACGGTCCGAGGCGGGGAGCCGGGCACGCTCCCGACTCCTGCGCCGG
>JBDIAM010000252.1:0-5343 GCA_039812445.1 Piscicoccus intestinalis
CCGGCCTCCAGGCCCTCGACCGAGACCTCGACGTTCTCGGGGATCGCGGTGGCGTCGGCGGAGACGCTGACGACCTGGTTGTCGACGGTGACGACGGTCTCCGGGGCGGCCTCGCCCACGATCGTCACCGCGACGTCGACGGTGACCTTCTCGCCGCGGCGGATGACGACGAGGTCGACGTGCTCGATGAACGGCTTGATCGGGTCGCGCTGCACGTCCTTGACGAGCGCGAGCTGCTTGCGGCGGCCGCTCCCGACCTGCAGCTCGACGACCGCGTTGTTGACCTTCGTGGCCATCATCGTGTCGTGGCCGGGCAGCGTCAGGTGCACCGGGTCACCGCCGTGGCCGTAGAGGACGGCGGGGATCTTGTCGGCGCGCCGGATGCGGCGGGCCGCGCCCTTGCCGAACTCGGTGCGCTCCTCCGCCTGGATGGTCGGACGGTCGGGCATGGTCTTCCTCCTCGTGCGCACGGATCGCGGTTCACGGACCCATGCAGGTGATCGTTGTCGGTGCGGCGACCAGGGCCGGGACGCGATCGCAGGCGTCGACCGGCGCGACCCCTTCGGGTCGACGGGCCGCCGCGTCGATCACGGCCCGCGCGATCATTTCCCACCGGTGACCCGGTGCCCGGACTGATCGCGCCGCGGCCCTCGCCGAGGCAAACACCGGTAGCTTAGCCCGCCGACTCCGCCGGAGAGAAACGGACAGAACCGGGGAGAGCCGGGAGACATCCGCGGCGGACCCGGCGGCCGCGCGACGGTGTGCGGTCTCACAGCCTCCTTCGGCCGGCGAACCCTCATGAGCTCGCCGGCGGCGTCGATGGGATGGACCGTCCCGACAGACTCCTTCGCGGTTCGTGTGGCGCTTGTCCCGGCGCCCCGCCTCCGGCCTGTCGAGCGGCCCCCCTCGCTCCCCCTCGCTCACCCCTCGGTGTCCGAGGCGCCTAGCGCCGCAACGCCCCTCCCTGTCCTCCCGGAGTCCCCGCATGTCCGCCACCCCGCGCTGGGTGACGCGCGTCTGCGCTCTCGCGTGCGCGCTGTCGACCCTGCTTCTGCCCGCCACCGGAGCCGTCGCGGCTCCCGTCGCCACGTCGCTCGCCGGCGTCTCGCCCGCCCCGTTCCCGACCTCGACGGCGGCGCCCGCCGCCACCGATTCCGACACGACCCTGTACGTCGACCCCGACGGCTCGGACTCGGACTCCGGCTCCGAACGCGCGCCGCTGCGCACCATCCAGCGGGCCCTCGACGAGGCCGGTCCCGGCACCACGATCCGCCTCGCACCCGGGGTGTACCGCGAGCGGCTGCGGACCGTGCGCGCCGGCACCGCCTCCGCGCCCATCCGCATCGTCGGCCCGGAGACGGGTAAGAACCCGGCCGATCGCCGGCAGGCCACGCTCTACGGCACGAGCCGGATCGTCAGCATCAACCACAGTCACATCGAGTTGCTCGGGTTCACGATCGACGGCCAGGAGAAGCTCGCCGGGCGCAGCTGGCCCACCCGCTCCCGCGACGTGCGTGCCTTCAAGGAGTCGGTCCGCGACCAGGTCGCCGACGGCCGGCTCGTCTACGTCGGCGCCGCCGACGACAGCCGCGACATCACCGGCGTGCGCATCGACGACATGTACCTCACCGGCGCCGGCGGCGAGTGCGTGCGGCTGCGCAACAACGCCTACGGCAACGTCGTGGAGAACTCGACGATCCGGTTCTGCGGCATGTACGCCAAGGGCACCTCCGGCGACCCGTGGCACAACGGCGAGGGCGTCTACATCGGCACGAGCCCCAAGTCCACCGGTCAGCCCCTGCACAAGAACGATCAGAGCAACCGGAACATCGTGCGGGACAACACGATTCAGACCTTCGGGTCGGAGTGCTTCAACGTCAAGGAGAACGCCCACGACAACGTCTTCGAGGGCAACCTGTGCTCGGCCAACCTCGAGGGGACCGACCACCACGGCAGCAACATCGAGTTGCGCGGACACGACAACGTCGTGCGCGACAACGTCGTCGACGACTCGGCCAACTGGAACATCAAGATCCAAAGTGACTCAACCCGTTATGACAAGGGCGGCAACTCGGTGACCGACAACACGCTGCGCGGCGCCGCGACCGCGGCCCTGCGGGTCAAGTCCACGGCCCGCCAGGGCGCGATCTGCGGCAACACCGTGCAAGCCCCCACCCTCAGCGACGGGCTCAGCGCCACCCAGCGCTCCCAGGCCGTCGCCCCCTGCCGCTGATCCTGCCGCTGATCCTGCCGCTGACCCCTCCCCCGACGACCTGAGAACTGCGTGTCGTGGTCGGAACTGCGGCACGGACCGCAGTTCCGACCACGACACGCAGTTCTCAGGGTCGTTCGTGGGGTCGTTCGTCGGGTCGTTCGTGGGGTCGTTCGTCGGGTCGTTCGTCGGGGGGTTGGTCAGCGGAGGGTGGCGGTGGAGTACTGGTCGCGGTCGATCTTCACGCCGGCGCTGGGGCTGATCGTCACCGACGTGCGGTACTCGCCGTTGCCGCGCAGGCGGAACTGCTGGCCGCTGGGCAGGTCGTTGCCCTCGAACACCGTGCGCGCCGAACGCGTCAGCTCGATCGGCGTGGTCGCGGTCACGTCGTTCGACTCGAAGACGTAGGCGTCGGAGTCGTTGAGCTTGATGACGCTGCTGCCGCTGTCCTTGATGACGTTGCCGACGAAGCGGTTGCCCGACGGGCGGCCCGAGGCGTTGGTGTACTGCGCCTTGTCGGAGCCGGCGTACGAGAACACCGCGTACTCACCGGAGTTGCTCACCGTGTTGCCCCGGAACGTGTTGCCCCGCGCGCCCACCGAGACCCGCAGCCCATACTTCGCGCCGTCGACCGTGTTGTCGCGCACGGTGACGCCCTCGACGTCGAAGATCGCGATGCCCGCGCCGTTCGGGTTGTTGCTCACGCGGTTGTTCGCGACGACGGTGTTTGTCACACCCCGATGCAACATCATGCCGTGCACCTGCCCGGCGATCTCGTTCTCCGGGTCCGGTCCGCTCCACGGCACCCGGCCGTTGCCGGTCGAGACGTTGTCGGTCACCGTCAGCCGGTCGCACGCCTGCGAGCAGATGAACCCGTGGTTGCCGTTCTTCTCGAACCGGTTGCCGCTGACGGTGAGGCGGGCGGTGCCGTCGTGCCCGTTGAGGCCGTACATCACCGAGTCGGTGTACGTGTTGCCGGTGATCTCCATGTCGCGCGCGCCCCACAGGTAGGTGCCCATGTAGTTGTCGCGGAACGTGCTGTTGCGCTGCACGCCGGTGACCGGGGCGTTCGCGCAGTTCGCGGGGTTCTCGCGACCACACTGCCGCGACTTGTACGCGACGCCGTACGACTCGGCCGCGTAGTAGCCCAGGTGCTCGAACGTCGAGGAGACGATGTTCATCGTCGCCTGCCGCGTCGTCCCCCCGGAGTCGGTAAACGAGATCGCGCGCACGAACGCCCGGCCGCGCTGGCTCGAGGACACATAGGTGGGTGTCGTGTCCGGCTCCCCCGCCTGGTCGTTCCACGAGGTGACGGTGACGTTGCGGGCGTCGATCGTGCCGCCCAGGGCGGTGATCGACTGCACCTCCGTGCGGGCGTTCGACGAGCGGCTGCGGATGCGCAGCGTGTCGGTGTCGCCGCCGGCCGACGAGCCGTGCAGCGCCAGCGTCGCCCCGGCCTCGACGACGATGTCGGCGCTGAGCAGCCACGTGCTGCCGCTGACCTTGGCGATCGGCGCGCCCGGGCAGGCCGCCGCGATCGAGGCCGGCGTGTAGGTCTTCGCCGCGGTGAGGTAGATGACGTTCGTCGTCGAGGCGTACCGCACCCCCTCGCAGGGGGCGCTCGGTGCGGCCGGTGCCGACCTGGCCGTAGTGGTGGCCGTGGTGGTGGCTGCGGCGGGGGCTGCCGCTGCGGCTGAGGCCGGGTCGGCTGCGCCGGCGATTCCCGCTGCGGCCAAAGCGAATCCGGCGGCCGTTGCACTCAGTCGTCTCATGGGTGTTGCTCCTTTGTCACGATCGGTCGCAGCCGATCTGTCGGGGCGAGATGGCGAATCCGCCAAAGCGCGCCACCTGATCCTTCGGTGACGCCCACGAGCTGTCGCCGCCACCGAAGAACGTGGAGAAGAACAGCCCGTCGATCTGCAGGTCCGGGGTCGTGCGGAACGTCAAGGAGTCGGCGTGCAGCACCTGGGTGCCGTCGAACCACACATCGATGACGCCGTCGGCGCGGCCCGGCTCGTTGAGGTGCACCCGCTGCTCCAGGCAGGCCCAGCGACCTCGGGGGAAGGTCCACGCGCCGCGGCCCAGCGACGACCCGTGGTCGACCGAACTCGGCAGGTAGGCGTACACCTCGCCCTGCCCGTCGGCGCGCCACATGTAGCGGGTGGAGAACCCGTTGGTGCCGTCGGGGATGTCGCCGCCGGAGGTGTGCTCGCCCCCGTAGAGACCGGGCAGCTTGCCGCCCTTGACGAAGTCGAAGTCCTGTGGAAACCACACCCAGTAGCGCAGGTAGGCCTCCTGCAGCGGCTGCCCGAGCGCCCAATACGACTGCGCGCCACCGCCGGCCGCGCCGTCCTCGCGCTCCACGGTCTGGCTCGCCGAGCCCTGCGGGTAGTCGACCTGCACGAAGTCGCTCACCGGACCGGCTCCGGCCGCGTAGAACGACAGGCGCTCATCGCCGAACTGGCCGCCGCTGCGCTCGTCGAGCCCGGAGCCGAGAAGCTCGGCAAGGTCGGCGTCGGGTCGGGGGCGCACCTTGCCCGAGTCGGCGCCCGAGTCGCCGCCCGGCACGCTCGTCGTCGGCGCGCTCGGCGGTGGGGCCGGCGGTTCGGGGGCGCTGCAGGCCGCGACGGCGCCGGCCACGCATAGCGCGACGGCCGCCCACCTGATCGGCCACCGGGAGCCTCGGGCGCTCCGGTGGGCAGTCCGGCCGGCGGCCCGCGAGCGACTCATGCGCCGGCACCCGAGGCCTGCACCTCGTCCCGACGCCGCCGTCCCTCCCGCAGCCGACGGGTGCCCTCGAAGCCGAGGCCGAGCAGCACCATGGCGCCGGCGAAGATGCCGAGGTTGCGTGGCCCCTCCGGCGGCAGCACCTGCGTGGACGCCAGCGTCACCGCCTCCCCGCAGGTGGCGCGCGGGGCCCGGATCGTGCCGGCCTCGATGTCGGGCGTGCCGCTCACGGTCTTCACGCCGCACTCGGAGGCCGAGATGTCGACGCCGGCGATCGTGGCCTGGTTGCGCACCGTGACTCCCCCGTCGACCGCGTCGAGCACGCTGGCCTGCACGGACGTGCGGGCCGCGCCGGAGTCGACGCCCCACTGGGCGTCCTGCACGTACAGCCCGCGCACCTGCAG
>JBDIAM010000253.1:0-5337 GCA_039812445.1 Piscicoccus intestinalis
GCCGGGTAGCGTGGGTGTGTCCCCGTAGCCCAACCGGCAGAGGCAGGCCACTTAAAATGGCACCAGTGCGGGTTCGAGTCCCGTCGGGGACACGCGAGTAACGCGAGCAACAACCGGCGAAGGCGACCGCCGGCCGGCGCGTCGAGGCCCGAACCTCCCGGCAACCGAGTGGTTGCCGGGAATGCCGGGAACCGTTGATGCGTCATAAACGTCGGATCGTGCAACGATCGCCGTCAGGCGACCCGAGACGTGGAAGGCATCAGCCACATGAGCAACCCGGTCTTCGACCGCATCGACAACGTCAGTCGCCGCGGCGGCTACGCGAGCTTCGGGCGGGGGCAGTCCAACCAGCAGCAGGCCCCGCAGTACGGCCAGCCGCAATTCGGGCAGTACGGCCAGCCCGGCCCCCAGGACATGAGCGCCCAGCAGCTCGACGACATGTACAACCAGCCAGCCGCCGGCCCGGTGCAGACCGGCCGCGTGACCGTCGACGACGTCGTCATGAAGGCGCTCGGTCTCTTCGGCCTCATGCTCGTCACGGCCGGCGCGGTCTCCTTCGTGGTGCCCGGGCTCAGCCCGGCCATCATGCTCCCCTCCATCATCGTCACGCTCGTGCTGGGCTTCGCGGTCGCGCTGAAGAAGACGATCAGCGTGCCGCTCATCGTGGCCTACGCGTTCTTCCAGGGCCTGCTCGTCGGCTCGGTCACCACGATCTACGGCAACGCGTTCGGAGCCGGTGTCGTCACCACCGCCGTGGTCGCCACCCTGTCGGTGTTCGTCGCGATGTTCGCCGGCTGGAAGTTCGGCATCGTCAAGGTGACCAGCAAGTCGCGCCGCATCTTCACGCTCGCGATCTTCGGCTACCTGATCTTCGCGCTGGCCAACCTCGGCGCGGCGTGGATCTTCGGCGCCAACAGCGGCTGGGGCTTCTTCGCCTTCGGCTCCCCGATCTCCATCGGCATCTCCTTCCTCGCCGTCGGCCTCGCCTCGTACTCGCTGGCGATGGACTTCGACTCGATCGACCGCGCGGTCGCCGCGCAGCTGCCCGAGAAGTACAGCTGGTTGCTGGCCCACGGCCTGCTCGTCACGGTCGTCTGGCTGTACCTGGAGATCCTGCGCCTCGTCGCGCAGCTGCAGGGCCGCGACTGACATGACCGATCCGGTGCCCCCCGCGGCCCGGAGAGAACTGGAGCGCCTGGCTCGGCGGTGGCAGCAGCTACCGCTGGACCGGGCGCTCCGGTGTGTCCCGGCCGTGCGCGAGGTCGCGCAACGCTTCGCCGACGCCGGGCCGCACCCCGGCGAGCTGCCCGACCTCGGGCCCGCCGTGCTCCTCGATCAGCTCACGGTGACCGCGTACGACCTCGCGGCGGCGGGCAAAGCCGACATTCTGGAGCCCGAGTTGGCCCGTCTGCGCCGAGATATCGGCTAGCGACCGCGGCGCACGGGTCGCCGGCGGGTGGCCGACACGGGGTCGAGACGAAGTTGGCTTACACACTCGGGGACCTCGCCTCGACGCCCTGGCAAAAGTGCTGGTCACGGGCGTGTGGCACGTCCGTCCGGCGGGTGTCGGAACGAGTATGTAAGCCAGGTTCGTCTCCGAGGCCGAAGACAGCGTCGAGACGCGCGCTCGGACGGCCCGGAATGGGCCCGGATTCGGCCCGGAATCGGCCCGGAATCGAGCCGGCATCGGGGCGGAACCGGCTGCGAGCCGGTGAGAGGCGGCCGCGGGTCAGGAGAGGCGTTCGAGGATGATGGCCATGCCCTGGCCGCCGCCGACGCACATGGTCTCGAGGCCGAACTGGGCGTCGCGGGCAGCGAGCCCGTTGAGCAGGGTAGTCGTGATGCGGGCCCCGGTGGCGCCGAACGGATGGCCGAGGGCAATGGCGCCGCCGTGCACGTTCAGCTTGTCGAAGTCCATCTCGAGGTCGTCGGCGCAGGGCAGGACCTGGGCGGCGAAGGCCTCATTGATCTCGTAGAGGTCCATGTCGCCGATCGACATGCCGGCCCGCCGCAGCGCCGTGCGGGAGGCCTCGACGGGGCCGAGGCCCATGATCTCCGGAGACAGCCCGCTCACCGCCGTCGAGACGATCCGGGCCAGCGGGGTCAGCCCGAGCTCCTTGGCGCGAATGTCGCTCATGACGACGAGCGCGGCGGCGCCGTCGTTGAGCGGGCAGCAGTTGCCCGCGGTGACCGTGCCGTGCTCGCGGAAAACCGGCTCCAGGGCGGCGATCTTCTCCAGCGTGACGCCGGGCCGGGGCCCGTCGTCGGCGGCGACGACCGACCCGTCCGGCAGCGTCACCGGCGTGATCTCGCGCGCGAAGAAGCCGTCGGCGACGGCCTGTTCGGCGCGGTTCTGGCTGATCACGGCCCACTCGTCCTGGCGCTGCCGGCTCACGCCGCGCAGCGTGGCGACGTTCTCGGCGCTCTGGCCCATCGCGATGTAGACGTCGGGCAGCAGGCCCTCGTCGCGCGGGTCGGTCCACGTCGTGTTCTGCGCGGCGATGCGGGTGCGCTCCGCGGCCGACGCGAAGGCCGGGTCCTGCAGGTCGGGTGACGACAGCGGGGTGCCGGACTGGGGGTAGCGCGAGACGCATTCGACGCCGGCGCTGACGAAGAAGTTGCCCTCGCCGGCCTTGATCGCGTGGTAGGCCATGCGGGTGGTCTGCACGGAGGAGGCGCAGAACCGGTTGATCGTCGCGGCCGCCAGCCCGTCGAGGCCGAGGCGCACCGCGACCACGCGGGCGAGGTTGTAGCCCTGCTCACCGCAGGGCTCGGCGCATCCCAGGTACAGGTCGTCGAGGGAGGCGGGGTCGAGACCGGGCAGCTGCCCCAGGGCCGCGGAGATCACCTGTGTAGAGAGCTCGGCCGGATGCATCGTCGCCAGGGATCCCTTGACGGCGCGGCCGATGGGGCTGCGCGCGGTCGAGACGATCACCGCTTCGGGCACTGTGCCTCCCAGTCTCGGGCGTGCAGGTTACGTCCAGGTCAATCGCGATGTTATCGCCGCGCACGGGCCGGTCAGGCCGGATGTCACAAACCGATAAACCCGGAGATTCCGGCACCGGTGCGTGGCGAGCCCGGCTCGTCCGCCTCGTCGTCCTCCAGGGGAGGTCCGTCGGGTCGGCGACGCCGCAGCAGCCGAGCCACCCTACCTCTGCGCCGCGGGTCGGTGGCAGGGGACACCTCGGTGCCGGGGGAGCGGGCGGCGCGGTCGGCGGCGTCGTCGAGCGAGGAGACGCCCTCGCCGCGCAGGCGGTCCGGGTCGCGGTCGGTCTCGTCGGGCCACAGGCCGAGGGCCGCGCAGACGCTGGGCAGGAGCGCGGCTGCGGCGCGGGCGTATCCGGCCGCGGAGGGGTGGAACCGGTCGGTGCTGAACATGACCTCCGGACTGGACAGGAAGTCGGGGGCCAGCAGGTCGCCGAGGGAGACGGTGCGGCCGCCGGCCTCGACGACGGCCACCGTCTGCTCGGCGGCCAGGTCGCGGCTGAGGATGCGCACGACGGAGCGCAGCGGCTGCGGAACCGGTTCGATGGTGCCGAGATCCGGGCACGTGCCGACGACGACCTCGGCGCCCGAGGCGCGCAGCCGGCGCACCGCCTCCGCGAGGTCGCGCACGGACTCGCTGTGGTCGATGAGATGCGTCACATCGTTGCCGCCGATGGTGACGAGCGCGACGTCGGCGCTCGGTACCGTCTCCAGTGCGCGGTCGACCTGCCCCGCGAGCCAAGAGGATTCGGCGCCCACCTGGGCGACGTTGGTCAGCCGCACCGGGCGGCCGGTCAACGCGGCGACGCCGACGGCCAGGACGCCGCCGATCGTCTCGAAGCGCGAGTCGGCGCCGAGACCGGCGGCGAGGCTGTCGCCGAGCACGACGAGGTCGAGGGCCGGGCCGTGGCCGGTGCCGTAGGTGTCGGAATCGTCGGGGGCGACGTCGAAGGGCTTGCCGACGGTGCGCCGGGCGATGCGCGCCTCGGCCTTGAGCACCCCGTACCCGACGAGGCCGGCGGCGCCCAGGCCCGCCGCGCCCAGACCGCCTCCGAGGGCGGCCGCCGCGGCCACGTGTCGCGTCCTGCGCAGCAGGCTCATGCCCATCCTTCCCGGTCTCGGCCGACCCGGTTCATCCCGAACTCCTCGGCCTGTCGGTCAACGCGGCCGCGGGCGCGGAGGTTTCCGCTCGCCACCGGCCGATGCGGGCTCGTCCGTCGATGCTGGCGCGTCGGCGCTGCGCGGGGCGGGCACGGCGGCGTCACCGGGCACCGCGCTCGGTCCGGCGGCCGGCGCGTCCGGGGTGTCAGGAGCGGCCTGCGCGCCGGCTCCCGGCTCGGGCTCGGGCTGGAGCTCGGGAGCGGTCTCGCGGGCGGCGCGGCGGAAGGCGCGGTACCACAGCGGCAGCACGAAGGCCTCGGCGATTGCCATGCCCCAGGCCGCGCCGACCGCGTCGCCGAGGTAGGCGCCACCGAGCACGGCGACGATGATGACCGGCGTCTTGGAGAGGTTGATGCGGAAGGTGACCGCGGCGCGCCCCAGCCCGTAGAGCACGCCGGCGAGGCCGTTGGCCAGCGCGGAGAACAGCGACGAGATGCCGAGCGGCACGAGCACGCCCGCGGCGCCCGCCCAGGAGTCGCCGAACAGCTCGACCCCGAGCCAGTCGGGGATGAGCAGGAGCACCGTGACGTAGACGATCGTCGCGCTGCCCATCACCGAGGAGACGGCGTGGCCGGCGAGCAGCCGCTGCTGCGCCGTGAGGTGGGTGCGGCGGGCGATCTCGGGCACCGTGAAGTTGAAGCAGGCGCCGCCGAGCACGTTGAGCGGGCCGAGGAGGGTCTGGGCGGCGCGGATCGAGCCGACCGCCTGCTGGCTCGCGATGCCGCCGACGAGCAGGGTCGAGAACTGCGACGCACCCAGGCCGAGGAAGTACTCGGCGAGCAGGTAGCGCACGAGGTCGCGCACCTCGACGAGCCAGGCCCACCCGGCGCTCAGCCGCGGCACCGCCTTGAGCAGCACCATGCCGACGATCGCGGCGAGCGCCGCCGAGGCACCCCAGGCGAGGATCAGCTCGTGCACGTGGGTGCGGCCGGCGAGGATGAGCGCGGCGAGCGCGCCGAACTGCACGACGGTCCAGATCGTGTCGATGACGACGGCGCCCCAGGCCTTGCCGATGGCGAAGAACGCGAGGCGCTGGGAGTCCTGCAGGAGCAACCCGGGCAGGCACACGGACAGCGCGAGCAGCGCGGCCGCCAGTGCGCCGGAGGCGGGCACCGCCGCGACGGCGCACGCGATGCCGCCGACCACGCCGAGAACGACCGCGAGCCCGTGCGAGCGCGCCACCGCCTCCCG
>JBDIAM010000254.1:0-5336 GCA_039812445.1 Piscicoccus intestinalis
TCGACGAGCTCACCGTCTCCGTCGTACCGCGAGCCCTGGTCGTCGAAGCCGTGCCCGATCTCGTGGCCGATCACCGAACCGATGGCGCCGTAGTTGACCGCGTCGTCGGCCTCGACGTCGAAGAACGGCGGCTGCAGAATGGCCGCCGGGAAGACGATCTCGTTCATGCCCGGGTTGTAGTAGGCGTTGACCGTCTGCGGGCTCATGAACCACTCGTCGCGGTCGACCGGCCCGCCGAGCTTGGCCCAGTCGCGGTCCGTCTCGAACGCGTAGCCGCGGCGCACGTTGCCGACGAGGTCGTCGGCGGTGAACTCCAGGCCCGAGTAGTCGCGCCACACGTCGGGGTAGCCGATCTTCGGGGTGAACTTGGCGAGCTTCTCCAGCGCCTTCTGACGCGTGACCGGGCTCATCCACGCCAACTCGCTGATGTCGCGGCGGTACGCCTCGACGATGTTGGCGACGAGCACCTGCATGCGTTCCTTGGCCTGCGGCGTGAAGTGCCGCCGCACGTAGAGGCGGCCCGTGGCCTCCCCGGCGAGGCTGTCGACGAGGCCGATCGCTCGCCGCCACCGCTCGCGCAGCTGCGGGGTGCCGGTCAGCGTGCGCCCGTAGAAGTCGAAGTTCTCGTCCACGAAGGCCGCACTCAGATACGGAGCCCGCGCCGACACCACGTGCCAGCGGGCCCACGATTGCCACACCGCGTGCGGCACGTCGCGGACCGCCTCCGACAGGGCGGTCAGAAAGCTCGGCATGCCGACGACGCACGGGTCGAACGCTCCCTGGGGCGCCCCGAGCCCGTCGCGCCACTCGTCCCACGGCACATGCGGAGCCAGCTCGTCGAGCTGCGCGCGCGTCACCTTGGTGTAGGTCTTGACCGCGTCGCGGGTGGCGACCCGGTCCCAGTGGGAGGCGGCCAGGCGCGTCTCCAGCTCCATGACCGTCGCGGCCTCGGCGGCCGGGTCGGGGCGGCCCGCGAGCGCGAGCATGCGCTCGATGTGCGCGACGTACTGCTCACGGATCGTGGCGTACTGCTCCTCGCGGTAGTACGCCTCGTCGGGCAGGCCGAGCCCGCCCTGGTAGACGTACGTGATGTACTCGTCGGCGGCGCGCTTGTCGGTGTAGACGTACGCGATCGCCGGGCTCGCGACGCCCTCGCGCATGAGCGCGCCGAACAGGCGCCACAGCGCCGCGGGGTCGCCGGCGGCGTCGATCGCCTCGAGCTCGGGGCGCACCGGCTCCAGCGCGAGCTGCTCGACGCGGTCGGCGTCCATGAACGAGGCGTACAGGGCGCCGACGAGGTCGCGCAGATGCCCCTCGTCGCCCGCCCCTGTCTTCCCATCGCCGGTCTCCCCCTCGCCGGTCTCTCCTTCGTCGGCGACCGCGTGGCTGGCCTCCTCCAGCAGCGCGCGCACGTGCTCCTGGGCCTCGTCGCGCAACCGGTCGAACGTGCCGTAGCGGCCCTTGTCCTCCGGGATCTGGGTCTCGCGCACCCAGGTTCCGTTGACGAACCCGAACAGGTCGTCCTGCGGGCGGACCGCGCGGTCCATGCCGGCGACGTCGATGCCCGAGTGGCGAGTCGCGTCGGGCGCGGCCCCGGCGGAGGGCGCGGTCTGGTCACCGTGCGGGTCGGTGGCGTGCGTGGTCATGACTGAGGCACTCCCCTTGCGTTGAGATTGTCGTCAACCCTAGTAGCGACCCCCGACAAGACTCGGAGGCCGCCGGGTGCGGCGGGCGCTACCGCCTCCGGTGGCTGCGTTTCGGCGGGGTCTACCCCCTCCGGTGGCTGCGTTTCGGCGGGGGCCACCGCCTCCGGTCACTGCGGCGGACGGACGCGAAAATTGACCTCTCGGCGGTCCTCGAGTGGTCACCGCACATGACTACGTGCGCTTTCGAGGTCGTGACCTGCGGTGTTGCCCGGCGCAACCAACGTGACCGCTCGCGAGTGGTCACTGCACAAGAGACTGTGGGGTTTCGGCCCCCGGGCGCCTCCGCCGTCACCGCAGGTCGAGCTTGAAGCCGGTGTGGCTGGGCACGAAGCCGAGGCGCTCGTAGAAGCGGTGGGCGTTGCCGCGCGAGGTGTCGGAGGTCAGCTGCACGAGACCGGCCCCGCGGCGGCGAGCCTCGTCGAGGGCCCAGGCGAACAGCGCCTCGCCGATGCCCTTGCCGCGCAGCGTCGACAGGGTGCGCACGCCCTCGATCTGCGCGCGGGTCGTGCCGCGGCGGGTCAGGCTCGGGATGATGCTCAGCTGCAGCGTGCCGACCACCTGCCCGCCGAGCTCGGCGACGGCCTGCACCTGGCCGCGGTCGGCGGTCATCCGCGCGAACGCCGCCGCGTACGGAGCCAGATCGCCGCCCTCCCGGCGCGCGCCGAGCGGGTCGTCGGCGAGCAGGTCGACGATCGCCTCGAGGTCCTCGATGCGCGCCGCCCGCACGCTCAGCGTCGGCGACTCGGGGCCACCGTGACCGCCGGAACCAGCCGGCCCGCCGGAGCCGGAGCCCCCGGAGCCCCCGGGGCCGCCGGGGCCATCGGAGCCGGAGCCGCCGTCGGAGGCGGGGTGGGAGTCGAAGGCGCTCACACCGTCTCCTGGAGGGCGGCGACGACGCGCGAGGGCGCGGGACGCCCGAGGCGGCCGGCGAGCCAGGCGCTGGTCGCGACGAGTTTCTTGAGGTCGACGCCGGTGCGCACGCCGAGTCCGTCGAGTGCCCACAGCAGGTCTTCGGTGGCGAGGTTGCCGGTGGCGCTCCGGGCGTAGGGGCAGCCGCCGAGGCCGCCGGCCGAGGCGTCGACGCACGTGACGCCGAGCCGAACCGCCTCCAGCGTGTTCGCCAGCCCCTGCCCGTAGGTGTCGTGGAAGTGCACCGCGAGCGCGTCGAGCCCGACTCCGGCCGCGTCGAGCGACTCCAGGAGCCGGTGCACCTGCCCGGTCGTCGCGACGCCGAGCGTGTCGCCGAGCGAGATCTGGTCGCAACCGGATTCGAGCAGGCGCCGGGTCGTATCGACGACCTGCGAGAGCGGCACCGAGCCCTCCCACGGGTCGCCGAGGCACATCGCCAGGTGCGCGCGCACCCACGCCCCTTCGCCCTTGGCCCGGGCCACGACCGCGACGAACCGATCCAGCGACTCCGCCCGCGAGCAGCCCAGCAGGTGCTGCGCGTACGACTCGGTCGCGCTCGCCGGGATCGCGATCGCGCTCACCCCGCACGCCAGCGCCCGCTCCAGCCCGTCCGCGTCGGGCACGAGCACGGGACGACGCCGCCCGAGCCCGGCCGCACCGAGATTCGCCAGCAGGTCCGGCGCGTCGTCGAGCTGCGGCATGCGCTCCGCACGGTCGGCGGGCACGAACGCGGCGACCTCGACCGTCTCCAGGCCCGTCTCGGCGAGCATCCGCACGAACTCGGCCTTGTCGGGCGCGGGCAGCACCTGCGACTCGTGCTGCAGGCCGTCGCGCGGCCCGACCTCGTAGATCGTCACGCGCTCGGGCAGGCCCGCGACCGGCTCGGGTTGGGGGCGTCGCATGGGCAGCCTTTCTCGCGTCGAACGGGGTGCCGACGGTGGCCCGCCGGACGGCACAGCCACCGTAACCGGCGAGCCCCCTACCGAGTCACCGAGTCAGCCAGTCAGCGAGCCAGCGAGTCAGCCAGTCAGCGAGTCAGCGGCTCGCCGACTCACCCGGCGCCCCTCCCGGCCGCGAATCCCCCGGCGAATCCCCCGGCCGCGAATCCGCCGGTTCGGCGACCCTCGCCGCGGCCGGCGCCGGTTCGGGAGCATCGGGGTCGGCGCCGTCACCCGATTCCTGCACCTCATCGGGCTCCGTCGACGACTCGTCACGCCCCTCCTCCGACTCGTGCGCGTATCGCGTCCAGGTGACGACCAGGGCGGTGACGATGCCGGCGACCGGCACGGCGAGGAACAGGCCGATGATGCCGAACGCGAAGCCGCCGGCGGTCGAGAGCAGCAGCGTGATGACGGGGTGAAAGCTGACGGCCCGGCTCAGCAGCAGCGGCGAGAGGACGTTGCCCTCGATCTGCTGCACGGCGAGCACGAGCAGCAGCGCCCACACGGCCGTCTGCAGGCCGCCGAAGAACAGCGCGACGACCACCGCCAGCGCCCCGGCGAGGGTGGCGCCGACCATCGGGATGTACCCGAGCACGAACGTGGCCGCGCCGATCGGCACGGCCAGCGGCACGCCCAGGAGCCACAGGCCGCCGCCGATGAAGAGGCCGTCGACGAGGCCGGTGACCGTCGAGGCGAACATCCACCAGCGGGCCGTCTGCAGGCCGCGGCGGAAGGAGGCGTCGGCCTGGCCGCGCCGGCTGCGCGGGAACGCGCCGAGGATGAGCCGCCACAGGTCGTCGCCGCTGGTCAGCGCGAAGATCGTGAGGAAGATCGCGATGAGCATGATCGTCGTGAGGTTGCCGACGGCCGAGAGCGTGTTGACGGTCGCGGTGCCGATGCCGCCGGCGATGGTGCCGGCGCGCTGCTGCACCTGGGAGATGAGGTCGTCGAGCACGCCCTGGGGCACCTCCCAGCCCGCGTCCTGCACCCCGCGCTCGACCGCGCGGGCACCGCCGATGACGGCGTCGACGAGTTCGGGCCAGGTGTTGACGAGCCCGGCGACGATGAACCACAACAGCCCGCCGAAACCCCCGAGGAAGACGAGGACCACCACGAGGGAGGCGACGACGCGGGGCACGAACCGACGCAGGATCCGCGCCGCCGGCCACAGCAGGGCGACGAGGGCGAACCCGATGAAGGCCGCGACCGCGACCAACTGCACCCGCATCACCAGCCACATCACGAAGCAGAACGCCGCGCCGATGATGATGAGCCGCAAGGCGATCGTGGCCTCGAATCGCAACCACTCCGGCTCCGCGGGGGGTCTGGGCGAGGGCCTGCCGGGCGGGTCGGTCTGCGACATATGGGCAAGTCTCTCCCGGCGGTCACCCTCCCGCACCACCGGGCACGCCGGGCACGCCGGTCGCGCCGCCCGGGCCCGCAAGCGTCGAACCAGGCTGCGAGAGAATGGGGCAATGACTGACGGCGCCCTCATCGTGCAGAGCGACAAGACCGTGCTCCTCGAGGTCGATCACCCGCGCGCCGAGGAGGCCCGGCGGGCCATCGCGCCGTTCGCGGAGCTGGAACGGGCTCCCGAACACATCCACACCTACCGCGTGACGCCGCTCGGGCTGTGGAACGCGCGGGCGGCGGGCCACGACGCGGAGCAGGTCGTCGACGCGCTCGTCACGCACAGCCGCTATCCGGTGCCGCACGCGCTGCTCGTCGACGTGGCCGACACGATGGACCGCTACGGGCGGCTCGTGCTGGAGAAGGACGG
>JBDIAM010000255.1:0-5293 GCA_039812445.1 Piscicoccus intestinalis
TCGGCCTGGGTGGCCTGCGCGAACGCCGTGTCGCCGGAGACGACGGCGAGCACCCGCGGCTCGATCTGGCCGAGGTCGGCGCGCACGAGCGCGTGGCCCGGGTGGGCGGCGACGCCGGCTCGCAGGGCGGCGGGCAGGTTGTGCAGGCCGGCCTCGGCGGTCATCCGCCCCCCGGCGCCGTCGCACGCCGTCCACCGGCCACGTAGGCGGTCGTCGGGGCCGATGTGTTCCTCGATCCACCGCAGCCCGTAGGTCGTGGCGATCCGCTCCTCGCGCCGCCACCGCAGCAGCGCCGGCACGATCGGGTGCGCGTCGGCGAACCCCTCGAGCACGTGCTTGCGGGTGCTCGGCACGTCGATGCCGACGGCCTTCAGCAGCTCGCGCACCTGGGCGGGGTTGCGCAGGTCGGTGTGCTCGCGGCCGGGGGCGTGGCGCAGCACCGCCGCGTCGCGCTCGCCGCGCGGGCCGGACAGCGGCTCGACGAGCGCCAACAACGCCGACCGATCGACGGGCAGCCCGTCGTGGGCCAACTCCTCGCAGAGCACCGCGGCCGCGGACTCCGCGTGCACGGTCGCGACGACCCGCCGCCCGATGCGCGCCGCGCGATCGCGTTGCCCCGCGGCGCATTCCAGGGCCGCGTCCGCCCAGGCGAGCAGCCGGTCGTCCGAGCCCTGCCCGGTGCGCTGCCAGGTGCCCGCGGCGGCGTCCGGCCGCAGGTATCCGTCGGGACGGACCAGGGTCTGTTCGTCCAGCGGCCGCTCGAGCGCGATCGCGGCCTCGAAGAGGTCCCCGGTCGGGGCGCCCGGCACGCCCTCGATCGGGAGACCGTGCGCGGCCGCCCACGCAACCCCCGGCCCCGCCTCCCACCCGCCGCACAGAATCCTGTGCGCTTCGGCGATGTCCCAGGCCCGCGCGGGCCGGATGCCGGCCGTGACGAGCGGCGCCGCCGCCTCCGACGCCGACCACCACACCCAGCGCGGGCCGGTCCGCTCGAGGGCGCGGACCGTCTCCAGGGCCTGGGGCAGGTCGAGGACGAGACGGGCGCCCCGGCCGACGACCGCCATGCGCGGCGGTGTGCGACCTTGCCGACCCACGACCAGCGCGACGGAGTCGGGGTCCGGGCCGCCGGGGGCGTCGGGGGTCGTGTTCACTCCTGCGCGGCGGGGCCGATCGCGTCGAGGTAGGCGGTGAGCGCGGCCTCGTCCCAGCGGGATTCGAGGTCGGCGCCGACGCGCTCGGCGACCTGCGCGGGGTCGCCCTCGGCCGGTGTCCACTCCCCGCGGGACCAGCCGGCGAGGTAGTCGTCGCTCCCGGTCTCGCCCAGGCGCATGGCGGCTTCGTCGATGGCCTCCTGGAACCGCGGCGCGAGCGGCGCCTTGAGCACCTCGTCGCCGTCGCGAACGGTCAGGAGCGAGGGCAGGTCGCGCCACGACATGATCTGGTACTCGGTCATGCGCGCATCGTCGCACGGCCCGACTCCCGACGTGCGATCGCGCCGTATGTGCACGTCTAGCCAGAATCCGATACGTCTGCAGAGACGGGCATCGACTGATCGCGCCACCGGGCAGCGCGCATCGAACGGGACACCGGGCACGTCCGAGGATGCGGGCAGCGGCCCGGCGACCGAGGATGCTGAGCATGACTGACTCGCGACGACGAATCCTCATCACCGGCGCCACCGGCGGCATCGGGCTGTTGCTCACGCGGCGGTTGCGCGACGACTACGACGTCGTCCAGCAGGGCCGCACCCCGGCCACCGAGGAGCAGGAACGCGAGCTGCGCCGGGCCGACCTCGACGACTACGAGCAGGTGCGCCCGCTGATGGAGGGGGTCGACACCGTGCTGCACCTGGCCGGCGCCGCCTCCCCGGAGTCGGAGTGGGAGGCGGTGCTCACGGCCAACATCGTCGGCACCCGCACGGTGCTCGAGGCCGCGCGGGAGGCGGGGGTGCGGCGCGTCGTGCTCGCCTCCTCCAACCACGCGATGGGCATGTACGACCGCGACGAGCAGTGGCCGGTCTACGCCGACCAGCCGACCCGGCCCGACTCCCTCTACGGGGTGAGCAAGGTGTTCGGTGAGGCGCTGGGGCGCTTCTACCACGACGAGTTCGGGCTCGACGTCATCGCGCTGCGCATCGGCTGGACCAGCGCCGACCCCCTCGAGACCGACACCGAGCTGCTGCGCGCGATGTGGCTCAGCGAGGACGACACCGAGCAGGTCTTCCGGCGGGCCATCGAGGCGCAGGTGCGCTTCGGCATCTACTACGCCGTCTCGGACAACCCCAACCGCCGCTGGGACATGACGAATACGATGCTCGACCTGGGCTACCGACCGCAGGACGACTGGACTCGGCGCTCGCCCGAGGGTGAACGCGTCGTCGAGGGCGGGGCCGCGTCGCCCGACGACTGGCCGAAGGGCTCGTAGCTGCGCGGCCGGTCGCGAATCCTGCGCCCGCGGAAGGGGACCAGATGACCGGCGCGGCAGACCCGCGGGAGCATGCCGAGGCGCAGCGGCGGCTCGCGGTGTACGGCACCCTGCGTCCCGGTGGCCCGAATCATCACCACATGGCGGGCATGCGCGGCACCTGGACCCCCGGCGTCGTCCACGGCCACCTGCACGAGAGCGGCTGGGGCGCCGCGATGGGCTACCCGGGCATCGTGCTCGATCCACAGGGCCCGCCCGTGCCCGTGCAGCTCTTCGACTCATCCGACCTGCCGCAGCACTGGCCCCGCCTCGACGCCTTCGAGGGGCCGGGATACGAGCGCGTCACGGTGACGGTGCGCACCGGCTCCGGTGATCTGGCGGCCATGATCTACGCACTCGCGCCCGACGCCGTGCCTGACCACGGCCCGCCCGCAGGGTGATCGCCCCTGCTCGACATCGTCGGGGACCCCGGCCCGAATCGACCATTGACCGCGAGAATTCACGCGTGCCACCATCCAACTAGTGGTCACCTGTGTCGGATCAGTGATCACCGCCGGTCGGTTCCGTAGGAACGGCCACGCCCCGGGCGGGGTCCCGGGGAGATGTACCAAGGAGATGCACCATGACCCTCCAGCACGAGCGGTCCCCGCTCGACGGCACGCACCACGATCCGCCCCACGACCTGCGCGATCTCGTCGCGCGGCGCGAGTCGGGACACAGCCTCGAATCGAGCTTCTACACGAGCCGCGAGGTCTTCGACCTCGACATGCGCGCGATCTTCGAGCGCCACTGGCTGTTCGTCGCCACCGAACCCGAGCTGCCCGAGCCCGGTGACTACGTGACCGTGGAGGTCGGCGCGGCGTCGGTGATCGTCGTGCGCGACGACGATGAGCAGGTGCGCGCCTTCCGCAACGTCTGCCGGCACCGCGGGTCGCGCATCCTCGACGCCCCCTGCGGCAGCGTCGGCAACCTCGTCTGCCCCTACCACCACTGGGTGTACGGCGTCGACGGCAGCCTCATGCACGCCGACAACCAGCCACCGACGATGGACCGCAGCCGCTACGGCCTGTTCCCCGTGCACGCCCGCACCGTCGGCGGGCTCATCTTCATCTGCCTCGCCGACGAGCCCCCGTCGGATTTCGACGAGGTGATGAGCCGGGTCGAGCCGTTCCTCGTCCCGTACGGCATGGCCGGCGCCAAGGTCGCCCACCAGGTGAGCATCGTCGAGGCCGGCAACTGGAAGCTCGTCATGGAGAACAACCGCGAGTGCTACCACTGCGACGGTCACCCCGAGTTGCTCACCGCCTACTTCCCGCTGCACGGCTACTGCGCCGACGACGTGCCGCCCCGCCTGAAGCCGGTGTGGAACCGCTTCGAGGAAGCCACCGCCGCCTTGTCCGCCGCGTGCACCCGCACCGGCTTTCCGCAGGAGTGGATCCGCGAACTCGACAGCCGGCCCACCGGATTCCTCGTCGAGCACGCGCCGCTCGACGGCGCCGGGCAGTCCTACAGCGACGGCGGGCGGGCCGTGTGCCGCAGGCTCATGGGATCCATCGAGGACGCCCGGTTCGGCGACCTGCACCTGCACCTGCAGCCGAACTCGTGGTTCCACATGCTCTCCGACCATGCGGTCGTCTTCACCGTGCTGCCGATCGCCCCGGACACGACGTTGCTGCGCACGATCTGGCTCGTGCACCCCGACGCCGTCGAGGGGGTCGACTACGATCTGGCGGCGCTCACGCACGTGTGGAACGCCACGAACTCCCAGGACAGCGCCTTCGTCGCCCGCGCCCAGCGCGGCGTCACCGACCCCGGTTACCGGCCCGGGCCGTACTCGGAGGTCGAGGGCGACGTCGAGGCGTTCGTGACCTGGTACATCCGGCGTGTCGAGGCCTACCTGGGCAGGTGATCCCGGGGGCCGCGCACCCGCCTCGGTATCGTGACGGGCATGGCGGACCGCGACGAGGGCGTGAAGCTCAACCAATCGGTGATCAAGGCGATCACCCTGTTGCGCGCCACCGCCGCCGACGGCGACGCCAACGTCTCCTCCCTCGCGCGCTCCACGGGCCTGCCGCGGGCCACCGCGCTGCGCCTCATCAAGACGCTGGAACAGGAGGGGTTCGTGGTGCGCCCGCCGGGGGAGGAGCGGGTGCTGCTCGGCCCCGAACTGCTGCGGCTCGCCCGCGCCTCCGACGAACAACAGCTGCTGCAGGACGTGGCGGGGCCCGTCGTTCGCGAACTCGCCGAACAGGTGCGGGAGACGATCACGCTCAGTGTCGTCGCCGCCGACGGCGGTCTCGATCTCGTCGAGCAGGTCGACGCGCCGCACCAGCTGCGGCCGCGTTCCTGGGTCGGGCAACGATTCCCGTTGCACGCCAGCGCAAGCGGCAAAGTGCTCCTGTCGACCCGCCCGGAGACCGAGTTGGCCGAGTTCATGCTCGAACCGCTCCCGCGCTACACGGCGGGCACGATCACGACGCCCGAGGCGATGCGCGTCGAACTGGAGCGCATCCGCGCGCAGGGGTACGCCACAGCGCGCGATGAGGAGGAGGAAGGCCTGACCGGCATCGCCGTCGGCATCGTCCTCGCCGGCGATCTCGCCGGGGTCATCACCGCCGCCGGACCCACCCAACGCCTCGACGGGCGTCGGGGCCGGGACGCCGCGGATCATCTCCTGCGCGGCGCCGCGCGGGTCGCGGCGATCCTGTCCGGCCGGCGCGCCGGCGACGCCCTCGTCGGGGCCCACGCCGGGGCCCACGCAGGGGCCCACGCTGGGGTCTCCGGGTAGGCGGCGGTGTCCGATGGCCTCCGTTCGCCGCGCCGACGGTACCGCCCGCGCCACTCCCGCGACTCTCGGCACTCCCGCGAC
>JBDIAM010000256.1:0-5283 GCA_039812445.1 Piscicoccus intestinalis
GCGCGCAGCTCGCGCAGGGCGTTGCCCTGCAGCGTGATGCCGGAGCCGAGTGCGTTGACGGAGGCGGCCGCGTCGATGAGGTCGACGCGCACCCCCGCCCGCGCGAGGGCGATGGCGACCGCCGAGCCGGCTGCACCGGCTCCGACGACCAGGACGTTCTGCACTGCTGACATGCGAGTTCTCCGAGCGTGTGACGACGTTGTCAGGGCAAGTCGAGCTTTGGGCCCCCACGGCTCCCCAGACTCCCCAGACTCCCGAGACTCCCCCTGCGGCACCCCATGGCTCCCCGAGCACCTACCGTGCCGGACACCGCGAGTATCACGCAAGACCCAGTTGGCGATAGCTACTATCGACACGGTCGATACTTGTCGTAGGCTGGAGACCGTGGCGGACAGCCTGCGCAACCTCGACCTCAACCTGCTGCTGCAGCTCGACGCGCTGCTGCACGAACGCAACGTGACCCGGGCGGCGCACCGTCTCGGCCTGAGCCAGCCCGCGGTGTCGGCCGGACTGGCCCGGCTGCGAAGGCATTTCGGCGACGAGCTGCTGCTGCGGCGCGGCAACCGGTACGAGCTGACCGAGCTGGCCGGCCAGCTCGCCGCGCGCGTCCCGGCGGCCGTCGAGGAGGTGCGGCGGGTCTTCGAGGCCACGCCGGGCTTCGACCCGGGCACCTCGCAGCGGGAGTTCACTCTCGTGGTCTCCGACTACACCGCCACGATCCTCGGCCCACCGCTCGCCGCCGCGATCGCCGCCGAGGGCCCCGACGTGCAGTTGCGGCTGCACCAGCAGAGCCACGACCACGTCGACAACGCGGCCCAGACCCTGCGGGCGTTCGACGGGCTCGTGCTCCCGCACGGCTTCCTCGTCGACGTGCCCTCGGTGCCGGTGTACGACGACGAGTGGGTGTGCATCGCCTCACCCGACACCGTGGCCGGGCCGCGGCTGACGATGGCGGATGTGCACCGGCTGCGCTGGGCGGTCACCTACCACCGCCCGACCGCGTACACCCCGGCGGTGCAGCAGCTGCGCACGATCGGCGTCGAGCCGCGCCTCGAACTGGTCACCGAGAGCTTCCTCGCGCTGCCCTTCGTCGTCGCCGGCACCGACCGCATCGCGCTCATCCAGCGGCGCCTCGCCGCCCTGCTCGCCGACGCCGCGGGCGTGCGCGTGCTCGAATGCCCTTGGGACGTCGTGCCGCTGAAGCAGTCGCTGTGGTGGCACCCGATCTACCGCGCCGACCCCGGGCACCGCTGGCTGCGCGGGCTCGTCGCCCGCGTGGGCGAGCAGATCAACGGCTCCCCCGCCGCCTGAGGGCCGACGCCCTCCCCCGCCGCCTGAGTCAGACTCCGTACTCGACGGGGATGTCGCCGGCGTCGGCGGCGGCCTTGAGCGCCTCGAAGTCGCCGCGCACGATCCCCGCGTAGCCGCGCGCGAAGTCGGCGAGCGCCACGTCCATGTCCTTGCCGTCCGTGCACTGCTGCGCGACGTGCAACGCCGGCGGGGACTGGCTGTGTGCGCGCGCGAGGATCCCCGCGCAGACCTTCGCGGTGGTCGTCAGGTCGTCGAGGTTGAGCCGGGCGAGGTCGATCGAGCCCTTCATGTCCTTGAACTGACGCCAGAAGTAGTCGACCCGTACGTGCTCGCCCTGGTCGCCGGCGAACCCCGTGATCCAGCCGAGGAAGGGGTCGGAATGCGACTGCAGGATCCGCTGCGCGATGACCACCCGCTCGCCGTGGTTGCCCGGCTCGATCGTGCCGGCGGCCGACTCGAAGGCCTGCCGGATGCCGCCGTAGCGCCCGAGCACGCTCTCGCCAGCCTCCTTGAGCTGCAGGAACAGCGGCGCCCCGCGGTGGTCCTCGAGGTAGGCGATGTAGCAGCGGGTGCCGACCGAACCGACTCCGACGACGCGGAGCACGAAGTCGACGGGCCGGAACCCGTCGAGCAGGTAGCGCACGTCCGGGGCGGTGGTGCGCACGTACTCGGTCCACAGGCGGTGCAGGCTCTCGTGGCCGCCCAGGTGCCGATGGGTGGTCAGCGGGGGCTGCTCGACGATGCGCCGCGAACCGTCTCGGGAGGCGACGGTCATCGTGTCGAGTACCCGCTCGCTCGTGCGGGCGCGGGCCTTCGCCTGGGTCTTGGCCAGGCGCTTGCGGCCGCCCTTGCCGTAGAACCGCTCGACGGCCGAGGCGTCGACCGTGACGTAGAACCGCTCCAGCGCGGTCATCTTCGCGAGCCGCTGGGCGTAGCGGCGGTAGGAACGGGCGGTCTTGCGGGACGCCTCCCACGCCGCGCCGGGCGCCTCGTCGTTGTCCAGCGCAGCGAGGAAGACCGACGCGACGAGCCGCTTGAGGTCCCACTCCCACGGCGCCATGCCGCCCTCGTCGAAGTCGTTGAGGTCGAACAGCAGCCGGCGCTCCGGCGAGGCGAAGAAGCCGAAGTTCGAGATGTGCGCGTCGCCGCAGGCGGCGACGAGGACACCGGAGTGGGGCGTGGTGGCCAGGTCGGCGGCCATGCCGGCCGCGGTGCCCCGGTAGTAGGCGAACGGCGACTGCAGCATCCGGCCCATGCGCACGGGCACGAGTTCGGGCAGCCGGGTGGCGTTCTGCTGCGCGATGATGCCGACCGGGTCGCGCTCGCCCGTCGGCAGCGCGGCGAGGTCGTCCAGCGACACGGGCGTCGGCGATGCGGGCATGAAAGCCTCCGAGACGTGGGGTGCCTCAGCCTACGACGCCACCGAAATTCGGTGGCTGTCGCGGGTCGCGGACGCCTAACCTGCCGCCATGTTGGTCACCGGCACTGCCTCGCTGCGGCTGCGCAGCCGCTGACGGCGGCGAGCCCTGTGCTCCCGCCCGCGGATCACCCGCCGGGCGGCGCTCTCATCACGCCCGGCTCCGACGACCGACGGAGCAGCAGTGCCCACCTATCGACACGGCCGGCACGAGCACGGCCAGAACTTCCTCACCGACCACGCGACGATCGCCACGATCGTGCGGCTGGTCGACGACACCAGCGGGCCGATCATCGAGATCGGCCCCGGAGACGGTGCGCTCACCGGGCCCCTGGCCCGGTTGGGCCGACCGCTGACGGCGGTCGAGATCGACCCCCGCCGCGCGGCGTCGCTGCGGCGACGCTGCGCCGGCGTGCGCGTCGAGCAGGCCGACTTCCTGCGTTTCCGGCTACCGACGACCCCGCACGTGCTCGTCGGCAACCTGCCGTTCTCGCAGACGACGGCGATCCTGCGGCGGATCCTGCACGCGCCCGGCTGGACCGACGCGGTGCTCCTCGTGCAGTGGGAGGTCGCGCGGCGGCGGGCCGGGGTCGGCGGCGCGAGCATGATGACAGCGCAGTGGTGGCCGTGGTTCACCTTCGAGCAGGCCGGACGCGTGCCGGCGGCGGCCTTCACCCCGCGGCCGGGCGTCGATGGCGGCCTGCTGGTGATCCGCCGCGACCCGGCCCCGGCGGTCCCGGTCGCCCGGCGGCGCGCCTACCAGGGTCTCGTGCACCGCGTCTTCACCGGCCGCGGGCGTGGCCTCGCGCAGATCCTCGCGCGCACCGCGCTCGGCTCCGCGCCCGCCGCGCGCGCCTGGCTCGCCGCCCGGGGCTTGCGCGCCCACGACCTGCCGAAGTCGCTCACCCGCCAGGACTGGATCGACCTCTACGCGGCCGCGCCCCGCGCGGTCACGAGGAACCGCCACCGTTCGGACGTACACCGCGACAAGCCAATGTGTTGATACAAGCCCCTGACCTGCGGCGATGCGAAGTTGCATCGCGCGGGGCGCCGACGGTGTACGTCCGAGCGGTGTCCACAGGCTGTGGATTACCGGGCCGGGCCCGGTGTGATGGTCGTGCAGCGCGGCCGCAGGCCTCGCGGACTCGCGGACTCGCGGGGGTCACGGACTCGCAGGGCTCGCGGATCGGTGCGCGAGGGTCGGCTCAGGCGGTCACTGCGGCGAGCTGGCCGCAGGCGCCGTCGATGTCGCTGCCGCGGGTGTCGCGCACGGTGACCGGGATGCCGTGGGCGCGGATGCGCTCGACGAACTGCTGTTCCACGCCCGGGCGGCTCGCCGTCCACTTCGACCCCGGCGTCGGGTTGAGCGGGATCGGGTTGACGTGCACCCAGCCGCTGCCCCGGGCGGCGAGCTTGGCCCCCAGCAGATCTCCGCGCCACGCGTGGTCGTTGATGTCGCGGATCAGCGCGTACTCGATGCTCACGCGCCGCCCGGTCGCCTCGAAGTAGCGGTACGCGGCGTCGAGCGCCGCGTCGACCTTGTACCGGTTGTTGATCGGCACGAGCTCGTCACGCAGCTCGTCGTCGGGAGCGTGCAGGCTCAGTGCCAGCGTCACCGGGATGCCCTCGCCGGCGAGCCGGTCGATGCCCGGCACGAGCCCGACGCTGCTCATCGTGATGCCGCGCGCCGACATGCCCAGGCCCGCCGGGGCCGGGTCGACCATGCGCCGGATCGCTGCGACCGCCCGCTTGTAGTTGATGAGGGCCTCCCCCATGCCCATGAACACGACGTTGTTGACCCGCCGCGCCGGGCCGTCGAGGGCGGGATCCGCAGATGCCTCGGACACCTCGGGCTCGTCGGGGGCGTCGAAGGCGCCGGCCGCGCCGGCCGGAAGCTCGATGCCGGCGGCCGGACCGCTCAGCCCGCGCGGCCCCTCGCGCAGCATCCGGTTGGCGGCGACGACCTGGTCGACCATCTCCGCGGTCGACAGGTTGCGGGTGAAGCCCTCCTGGCCGGTGGCGCAGAACGGGCAGTTCATGCCGCATCCGGCCTGGCTCGAGATGCACAGCGTAACCCGCCGCGAGTAGCGCATGAGCACCGACTCGATGAGCGCCCCGTCGTGCAGCCGCCACACCGACTTCACCGTCGCGCCGCCGTCGGCCTCCAGATGCCGCACCGGCGTCAGCAACGTCGGCAGCATCGCCTCGACGAGCTCGGCGCGCCCGGCCTTCGGCAGGTCGGTCATGTCGGCGGGGTCGGTGCTCCAGTGCTCGAAGTAGTGGGTCGACAGCTGCGCGGCGCGAAACGGCTTGTGCCCCAGCTCCGCCACGCGGGCCTTGCGCCCGGGCACGTCGAGATCGGCCAGGTGGGTCGGCGGCATCGGGTTGCCCGGGGGCGAGAACGTCACCTGGCCGGGGTTGGGCCGGCGGCGCTCCAGGCGCACGGGGGTGGGCTGGTCGGTCATGGTCGTTCCAGTGTCGCAGCCGCGTCCCGCACGGCCGAATCGCGCTCTGGTCAGCTGCGCTCCTCGCCGCGGCCGGCCGTCAGGGACTAG